>CBEVQP010000018.1:0-14472 GCA_965552035.1 uncultured Thermoplasmata archaeon
GAACAAAGTTTCCTATGCCCGGTAAGACTACTCCGGGGAACACTTTAAGAGAAACTCCTTCCATTGATATTCCAATAGATTCTAGGGCCCTTGTGGCCATTGTTATTGGGAGCTGCGGATAGATTCCTAAGAAGATACATGCTACGGAAAGTATTATTTGGGAGAACTTCATAAGGGAAGGAACTTCATTTGCCGCAAGCTTTGTCTTTTCAGGCTTGAGGAAGGAAGCTGTAAAGAACTTTAACATATATCCGGAGGTTACGGCACTCATTATCAATGCAACAATACCAAAGAAGGACACCACACTCTTCGAAGGAAGCGTTGAGGAGAATATCATCCATTTGCTCACAAAGCCGTTAAGTGATGGCACACCAGAAATGGACAATACTGCAATGAATGCAGAGAATGTTGTTAAAGGCATAGATTTTGCCAATCCACCAATAACGTTGAGATCTTTAGTGCCCGTAGCATAGTACACCGATCCCGCTGTTAGGAATAGGAGCCCTTTAAATATTGCGTGGTTAATGAAGTGGTAGATCGCAGCAATTAGAGCGATTACTCCAAGTATGTGCTCCCCTTTAGAAATCAGATAAATACCCGCTCCCATAGCAAACAGTATGTATCCTATTTGCCCGACGCTGGAATACGCAAGCAATATCTTCGCATCATCTTGGACAAGTGCTAGCATTCCTCCTACGATCATTGTTACCGTTCCAAGAAGTGCCAAAATTAGACCAATATTCGTATTTATCGGGAAGAATGTAAAGAAGAACCTAAACATCATGTATATTGGTACCTTTATCATTATTCCGCTGAGCATTGCCGAGATAGGCGCAGGAGCTGCTGGGTGTGCTTCTGGAAGCCATGAATGGAGCGGCACCATACCTGCTTTTACGCCTAGACCAACAAAAGTACAAAGGCCCATGAAGTATAACATCTCTGGGTGTGAAGATAAATAACTAGGCAATATTGTGCTAACTGCATCATAAGAAGCCTTAAATCCTGTAATCATCATTATAATGGCGATAATTGAGAGTATTAAGAAATCAGCCCCAGCCTTTGTCATTAAAAAGTACTTTCTTGCAGCCTTTACAGAGAAATCTTTTCCTTCAAATGCTACTAAAAACTGGGAGAACAAACTCATAAGCTCCCAGAAAACAATAAACCATGCAAGGTTCCATGATATAACAACCAAATACATTGTCAGAATCATTAACGGATAATTAATCGCATAATTTCTTGGATTTCCATGATATTTCTCCATATATTCGATTCCAAATATGGAAGAAACGAAGCTCAGAATTCCTAGAATAACTAGAAAAACTGCTGATAGTGCGTCTACTTTGAAAGTCAGTTTACTAAAAATTGATAACGCAGTGCTTCCCTCGGGTATGTCGAATAGCGTGTATTCTAGTGAAAGCCCCCTTTGAAATCCAACGAACCCTACGTATATTATTAGTAATGATGCTATAGCTGAAATGGCGCTTACTAGCTTTATGGATGTTTTTGTTTTAGATACTACGGAGATCATTGAAACTAGCAGGCCTATTATTGGATAGAGGATGATATATGAGCCTATATCCATAAATAATCTCCTCCGCGGAGTTCATCCACATTAGGGCTTATCTAGCGCTCTTAGAGGGTACTCAATGTTAACATTTTCAGCAGATACATGGAAGGTTCAGAGAGGCTAGAGATATCATTTCTATTGGTTTGGATAAGAATTTTTATTTTGCTTGGTTAAAAGAGTGTGTGGTAACAAATAACGTGTGTGAGAAAATATTTCTGATCAGAAAAAGTGAATAGTCATCTATTTTGTGTATAATACAACTAATTTGGATAATACACATCATTATTTAACGACATATTGGGGATAGTAAAATCAACTGACAACACTCATTTAGAAGAAAAATCCCGGGCGTTTTAAGTTTTTCTTAAAAGATGCTATATAATTTCATTGTCAAGCTAATACATTCCAAACGTGTTAGATAAGTACAAGCAAAATAGGGATTTGGAAGTGATATGCCATCGTGATGTGCTCGGGCACCCTAACACATGCCTAATAATAGAAAAATGCCTCTGTTTGTTTGTCCATAATTGCCTTTTTAAACGATAAAATAGGAAAAGACGCTTAAATACTTCCTGATTAGGCGATATTATGCAAAAAGATTCTCTAAACAGCGCTTCTGATTATTTTTATAACTATTAAAAATATCAACTGTTATATATTTCCCTTCTATTTAGAGCAAACATGGGTTCTGTGATGAACATCAGCGATGTCAGAGCTCTCAGAAAGAGAATATTGGAACTGGCAATACCTGCAATGATTGCGAATATTTCTTCTACAATCCTTCAGCTCGTGGACACGATGATGGTCGGACACTTGGGGTCTATTTATATTGCAGCTATGGGAGTAGCCGGAATGGCTGCGTGGATAGAATTCCCCTTTGCTATGGGAATAACGATTGGAACAACGGCCATAGTAGCTCGACACGTCGGCAGAGAGGAATACGATGTAGCAAAGAAAATCGCAGATCAGGGAATATTTCTGGGATTCTTTGTAGGTTTAATGCTGTTTTCAATCCTATTTGTAGTAAGACATCAATTTTTGAGGCTGCTTGGTACCACAGATCTTACGCATCCATTTGCGCATCAATACTTTGTCATTTATACGTCATCATTTCCCGCGTTAATGAGTTCTATGGCGTTATATGGTGCACTACGTGGAGCTGGGGATACGAAAACACCAATGAAACTCACAGTACTAAGCAATGCTCTCAACATTTTTCTAGATTATTCCTTGATATTTGGCAAGTTTGGATTTCCAAAAATGGGGGTAGCAGGTGCTGCATTTGCATCCGCCTTCTCCATTTTCGTAGCCTACGCTATTGCGTTGGTTCTTTATGATTGCAAGAAGCTTGTAATCGGAGGCAAAATGAGGTTTGTTATGGATGTGGAATCTCAGAGAAGGATATTGCGCGTAGGAATACCGGCGCTTATAGAAAGGCTTGTGAATAATGGTTTCATGATGATATACAACTCTATGGTGGCACATTTGGGAGAAATTCCCTATGCAGCCCATTATATAGGTCTTAGAATAGAAAGCGTTTCTTATATGCCAGGCTTAGGATTTTCTATAGCATCTACAACTCTTGTTGGTCAGAATCTGGGCAGAAATGATGTTGACAGTGCAGAAAGAGCTGCGCATGAGAGTGCAAAAATGGGTATGCTTTTCATGGGGATCATGGGAATAATAATGATATTATTCCCGCAGTACCTCGCATATCCGTTTATAAATCCTGCAGATCCTCACGCCCAAGAGGTAATACACCTTGCATCGTTATATTTGAGAATAGTGGGAATATCCGAGGCACCCCTTGCCGTTATTTTCGTCTATGCGGGAGGGCTAAGAGGTGCAGGCGACACGATATCGCCCATTTACATCACTGCGATAAACAAGGCGTTATTTAGAGTAATTCCTACGTACATACTCTGTTACGTCATGGGTATTGGCGTGATTGGTGCTTGGATTGCGATGTCTCTCGAGACGTTTACATCTGCTATATCATATTATCTGAAGTTTAGAACGAGGTCGTGGGCATCTATTGAAGTATGAGGAGAAAGAATAATGAAAAATAAAAAATTACGAGAATAAATCTCTTATAATTTCTTCTGCCACCTTTTTTCCTGAGAGCAACATTCCAGTAAAAATTGGACCCATTCTTGGTATTCCATGAATGGCAGCGACAGCCATTCCCGTAGCGTATAATCCCTCGACAACCTTGCCCGTATATTTTACGACGAGCTCCTCAGAGAGCTCCGCGTAGGCAGATTTCTCTCCCTTTACTGTAATGTCTAACTCCGGCACCTTACGGGCTGCTGTTCTTATGACCTCTGCATCGTGTCCCGTGGCATCTACGACGGCCTTTGAGTATGCAAAGATGGGATCTACGTGAAGGCCCGAGATGAGTACGGCGCTCCATTGGATGGCCACGCCACAGACCCTCAGCGGATTATCTCTGAAAATTATGTCCTCGACAGTTACTCCAGGGACAATTATGGCTCCAGCATCAATTGCACCAGAGGCTAATTTAGCAACGAGTTCTGCGGATCTTACTACATAAAAGGAGTCATTAACTTTCCTGTAGTTTACTTTAAAGTCCTTTAGGATCTCTAATGCCCTCTCATCGGTAACGACGTGGTGGAATAGCATTCCTCCGCCGCCAATGCCTCCTCCGAAAGTGAGTTTTTTCTCGAAGATTACGGTCTTTAGATCCTTCTCTGCAAGGTATTTTGCTGCTGTCATCCCAGAAGGCCCTGCACCGACAATTATTACGTCAGCATTCACTATCTCTTTCCAATCCTCAAATGTGCTGTCAAGAATAAGCTCTGTGATTTTTACCTCCAACTCTTTTTCCTTCATTGAAATCCCCTTGTGATGTATTCCTTAGATCATCTAAGAAATACGAGGTTTATCTTTTTATTGATTTTAAGCGCTGATAATAAATAGAGAAAATTAAAGGGGATAAGGGGATAAAATGCCTTATTAATGTCGCTATTAAAATTGTTTTATTAGCTTAATTGCGCGCTTGTTCGGGGGACTACGATGAAAACAGTGCGCACTACACTAGTGGTTATGGCAATTATACTGATGTCATTATGTTTCGTAAGCGTTTTTGGGCAAGATACTATTAGTTTAGATAGTTACGAGCCAGATAACGATATTTTGAATGCTAAGGAAGTAACTTCGGGGGAGGTTCAACACAGGACGATATATCCTGCAGGAGACGTGGACTATATCTACTTCACCGTTGAGACCTGGTCCGTCGTAACTATAGAGACAGCACCGCCAACAGGAAAGGATGGCGGGGATACTATACTAATGCTTATGGACTCCGACGGAAATACTATTAAAACGGACGACGATAGCGGCACGGGGAGATATTCCAAGATTACTGCATTTTTGCCCAGGGGTAAATACTATGTTGAGATAAAGGGCCGCGGGACCTTTGAGTATGACTTATATTTCTCTAGCATAAAAACGCAACCAGAAGTCGTATTTTCCATAGATGATACTCCTGGCGACGATTATGGTCCCGGAACATATACATATCCGTTATCGGATGTTTTTGTGAAAGGCGCGTTTGACATTTTAAGGTTCGAGGTATACTACGCCTATGATTTTATAGGATTTAAGTTTACCTTTTCAAAGCTTGGAGAAAACATATATAATGCCTCTTCAGGATTCTCTCTGCAGATTATTGAGTTAGCAATAGATGCCAAGGCAAATTATGGAGGATTAGATTTAGGAGACGGTCCTAGGGTAAGGCTGGACGAGTCACAGGCATGGGATCTGTTAATGATCATATATGGCGATAACTCGCGGATATATAGGTTTGGATATGGTGAACTAGACTCTAAGCCCATCGTATGGGCAGAAGGAAACTCAATAAATGTCGCGGTAAAAATTTCCGACTTGCCTACGGAATTTTTGCAGAGTATACAGTATTGGAACTATACAGTCCTCGTGGGAAGTTATGACCCAAATGAAGAATCCTTGTGGAGGAAAGTGGACATTTACTCTGGATTTTGGGTCTTTGGAGGTGCAGACTCGGAGGCGTATTATAACGACCTCTCTCCACGAGTCATCGATATGGTAGCACCTGAATGGGCCCCACAGGAGCTTGCATTACACTCTTATAATGTAAGCTCACGGGAGTATGCCGTTGTTTACGGCGTAGGACCAGCTTCTAATCCTCCACCGGTAAGGAATTTAGAAGGATATTCAGAGGGCTATAACGTAACGTTGAAGTGGACGCCATATTATTGGGCCGAGAATTACGTAGTGGAGGCATATTTGCCGGATAACACAAAGTTCACATCTATAGAAACGAAAGATACGAGGGCTACTATAACGCTAGATCCGGGAGCAGATTACTCTGTAAGCGTTTATGCAGTTTCGGCAGGAATACGCTCGCTGGCGAATACTCTTAAGTTTAGCATTCCTATAGACAAAGCGCCGTCCATATCTCTTGCCCCGGGAAGCACTTCTGTTGAGATAACAGTGTCTGGGTTGGACTATGTGACTATAGATCATTACGAGTACCAGGTCTCTAAGTACGAGGACTTTAGTGAAATATTGACTAGCGGGACGTTTACCGAAAATAAGGTAAAGGTAGAAGGACTTGCTCCGGAGCAGACTTATTATGTGAGAGTCAGGGCTGTCTCTAAGTATGGATATGTATCTCCGTGGGCTTCAGACTCTTTCGAGACATTTGCTTTAACGCTAGAGTCGCCGACGCTAAACGTAGACGAGACGTCGTATACGTACATCAAAGTCTCGTGGAATCCCGTAGACTACGCGGACACATATTCTATAATCGTGAAAGACCTAGATACTGGTGAAGAAGTATTTAATGCCGTTACCTCGTATACATCGGCTGTGATACCGGAACTTCGGCCTGCAACGCCTTACGTAATTTATGTGAAGGCAATAAACTCAACATATGGCTACGAGTCTCCAAAGTCCTCAGCACAGGCACTCACGGAGTATCTTCAAGAGCCGGAAATCGTCACCTATGGATATTCCGATGGGAGGATTTATGCTGCGTGGACAAACGTTAAGGACGCAGACCTCTATGAGGTCCAAGTAAGCACATCCGAAAAGTTCACGGAAATCAAATATCAGGACTACGTGGCTGTTGCGGAGCTCAATATCTCACTTCCGCCGGGGACGTATTACATAAGGGTTCGATCTATCAACTCGTTAGAAAACGTAACCTCGCCGTGGAGCTTCCCCGTCTCGGTGACTGTGCCTAAGCCTACGATATTAGAAATAATAAAGAGCAACATAAAGTACATAGGAATAGGCATAGCTGCGGGCGTAGGGGGATTCTTTGTCTTTAGATACTTCAGGAAGAAAAAGGCAGAGGCTGCTAAGAGAAAGGCCCTTGAAAGGATGAGGAGAAGGGCGAAAACTGGCACTTAGTGAGTTTGTTGTACTTTGTAGTTACCATGAAATTGCTAGTTCTACGGTTTTCAAGAAGGTTTTCTTATGCTAAAGCTTGAAAAAATCATGCGATATAAGCTCCACATCACTGCGATTGGGCAAGTACTTTTCGATGCAGAAATCATAAAATGGACAATACTGACATTGCCAACTTCTCCACTCTCTATTTAAGCCTCTGAAGAGTCTATAAGGACGTGTTTTAATGATAGATACTCTAGGGAGTTGCCACTTACTAATGATGTGGTCATACACTATGAGAAAGTCCTTGATAACCTCTCTACGGAGAGATTTATCATTGAAGACTTCATATACTACGAGGTCATTTCCTTCACAGAGCTTTTTATTTTGCAAAGCTGAGTATGCATTTATGTAGATAAGCTCTCCTCTAGGAGCTTTGAACGCGTCCATACATATTTGTATCTGTGCAAGGTCCTTTTTGCGTGGTCTCTTCTTGATTTTATACATGTTCCATGTAGTTTTTAGTTCTCCGACAATAATTTGACCATATCTTTTTTTGTATGTTATCAGGGCATTATCTTTAAGCTCTACCACGACATCTGCCATGCCAGTAATTACTATGTGAGGGTAATACTTCATTACAAAAACCTCAGTTTTAACGTCCCAAATATTATTGTCTATGTAATGCTTGATGGCATTTTCTGCGATCTCATGAAACAGTACTCCAAAAGCTATTTTAGGATCGTCAGCCTCGTATAAGTCATTTATCGTGAGTATTCGCTTGTAGAATAATTTTCTGCGACAATCTAGTGCTTCTGATGGATAATATGCGTTATAAGGCTTTGGATACTGATTTTTTAGTGAGTTTTTATTCTTAGGAGGAATTGTTAGGTCGTCATAAGAAATTTCTATAGGATTCTCTTGAAGAAATCTGTACAGGGAGTACCCTATGACCGAATATCGTGGTGAAACCTTCCGGAAAGTCTTCTTGGAGCTCATAATACCGTAGCTCATCATCTGCCCCATCGCATTAGGAATTTTTAAGAATTTTGGTGTGCCCCGACAAAATAATGTGAGGTACGCACCTCTTCGATGGTGTACTATCTTTTAATTGAAAATAATGGAATTTTGACGACATGGAAGGCTTGATATGCCTCAGTATCAGATCATCAACAACATCTAGAGAATAGTATTTGAAGAAATCATTCGAAACCCTTTTTAATCATGTTATGGATTAGGTTAGATAAAGGTGGAGATAATGAACAAAGAATTGATAGAGAAGGATCCTTATAGGAAATTGTCGAAGATTAAGGCGCTCGAGGTCTTAATGGAGGCAGGCTGGACATTTGAGGGTGCTCTCGAAACGCTCGAAATGACAAAAGAAGACTATGAAAAATGGGTAAAGGAACTTAAAGAAAGGGGCATATTATAACTCAAAACGTGCAGATAGGTGATATCAAATGGATCCGGTGTCGCAGGCAGTTTATGGGCTGCTAGCTACAATAGGCGTTGCTGGCATTGTAGGATTTGCAGTAGGCTACGCGTTAAAAAAGGTCTTCAAGCTAGCAATGATCGTATTTGGAATATTCCTCATAGGAATCTTCTACCTCAGTTATGCCGGAATAGTTGAGATACACTACGATAAACTTCTCAACTGGGCGGAGTCGCTGATATATACGGTTCTTGGATATACTACCTCTGTCTACAATGCAGTACTTGCTTCGATACCAACTGCAGCGGGATTTGCTGCGGGCTTTGCACTCGGCTTTAAGAAAGGATGATCAAGAATTTCCCCATATTTAAAAATTTTTATTAAAGATCGCTGATGCGAAGTTCTCTAGTTTTTCAATTACCAAAAGTGTTTCAGAACGTGTTATAAACTTGGACTTTTATTTTAGAATTTCATTCGAAAACTATAAAGGCTAATTATGGAAATAGAGCATAGATAATTTTAGTGCGCGAAGTAGCCTCTAGGCCTCATGAGGAGGAATACCGAGGCATGAAGGTAGAGCACATAATCGAAATCAACAAGGCCGCTGTTGGAGTCTCGAAAGCCACACACTTCGTCATAGTGCCCCTCTGGGCGTACTATCTAGGCTATGGTATAAAGGAAATAGGTCTTATTATAACCGTAAGAGCCCTCGCATACGGTATTTTCATTCCCTTAGTCACGTACATTTTTGGAGTGCTTTCTGACAAGAAGAGCGTCAAGATACCGCTTGTAGGAGCACACATGGTGGAGGCAATATCGTATATTCTGATAATGACCGGAGATTATCCTCTGCTCGTTTTAGGAAGCGCAATTGGAGGAATTGCAGAGCATTTAATGTATCCCAGCGTCGTTAAAGCCCTAGGAAGGGATCAGATACGCAAAAGCAAGACGGAGATATTCGTCAAGTCATACCTCGTGGAGTATATTTCTGAGGGCCTCATTGTTTTCGCTTTTAGCATGCTCTACATGATAGAGCACGCCGGCGACGTCTATATCCAGATAATGTCTTTCGTAACCGTCTTGTGCTTTGCAGTAGGAATAATTTCCTCAAAGCTGGAGGCCCCAGAAATAAGAACTACGCGAGACCTTAAGCTAAGGAAATACGAGAACGCAATATTGAAGGGGTTTGTGTTTTACAATGCGGGCGTGGCACTAGGGGTAGGGATGACGATACCTTATGTGCCATATCTCTTACGATCTCACTTCAGCCTCGGGCCGCAGTACGTGGCGTGGACATATGTCACCCTATATGCCCTTCACGCGTTAATAGTAGGATTACTCCTTAAATATGCGAAGAAGAAAGGAGTTTTGGCAACGATAATAGGACTAGAAACGATTACTGCATCCTTGCTAATTCTCATGGGCTTGTTCTTCCCGAGGCTGGAGTTCTTCATATTTCTGTACATCCTTAGATCCTCCATTTACATATTCATTACTCCTCTTTCGGCCTCGTATAAGTCGAGGGTATTTAGACACGAGATCCACGCAGTGGTCTCGTCGACTATTCGCAGCGTCTGGACCCTTGCAAACGGCGTGGGAAGGGCCTTAGGAATAATAGCCCTCGCAATGAACCCCCAGATGACGTTTATAGGTGCAGGAATATTGGGGCTTCTGGGCATCATAGGCTTCGTGATATTCCTTCTAGAGGTTCCTGGGTTGCTGCACACAAGACATTATTAGGGTGGACAAAATGCTCGTAGGCACGATGAACAACCCGAAGGAAGATTTGATTGAAGAGCTTTCCTGGATCATAGAATCCGGCTTTGACTTCGTGGAGCTCACTGTAGAGTCGCCAATGGCATCAAGAGCAATAATAAAAGAAAGAATAAAGGAAATAAAAGATATTATAAGCACGGGGAGGGCAAGGATAATTATAGCACATACGGCGTGGTATCTGCCTATCGTAAACCCATACGACTCCGTAAGGGAGGCGTCGATAAGAGAGATCATTGAGGACGCAAAAATAGCTTCGGAGATAGAAAGCATCGAAGCAGTAGTAGTTCACACGCACTTTTCTCCAGGATATGAGGACGACGAGAAAATGGAGGAGATGCTTTTAAGGTCGCTTAGAACTATAGAGAAAGCCATAGATGATCTGGGCCTTAAGCTTTACATAGAAAACGATCCAATAAGTCCCTTTTCTAGGTTCGAATACGTGATGGAAAACCTGGAGAACGCCTATATGTGCCTGGACATAGGCCACGCATTTGTAAAAAATGCCCTTTATAGAGGTCTACATTTTGCGTATATAACGAAGAGGCTTGCACACATACACGCGCACGATAACAAAGGGGCAAAGGACGAACATCTGCCCATAGGCTCCGGGAAGATACCCTGGGACTTTGTAATCGCAACGCTGAAGTCTATGGGCTATGATGGGACAATAACCTTAGAAGATCATTCGCACTCCAAGACCGTGAGGAGGACGTCGCTAAAGGTCATGAGGGAGCTGATAGAGAAGACGCCAAGGCAGAGGATCTGGGAGTTACTGCCAGTAGGGCCATGAGCCGTTATAGAATTATTTATGGCTGTATGTCGAATGAAACCTCCAATAAACCCTTTGATCTTCTGAACCTATATTTCTTGATTACTATTTTTCCTATGCATTTCGTAGAGGGAAGGTGATCCTTGTTGCACGCATTTATATTCCATAAGCTTCCATCAACATCCCTAATAATCACTATATTAAGCTCCCTCACGTGTTCCGGGACAGGAAAGAGATCGTAGATAATATTGCCAAACTTGGCCTCTGCGTCTTCTCTAGGAAGCGTTAGGATCTCAACTTTTAGATCCTTTCTTATGGCCTCGTTTGCAAGCTCTTCAATCTTTGCAATATCTTCCTGCGAAGGCTTTTCTTTGCAGGTCACCGTTATCCTGCCATGTTTTCCGTCTACAAAAACAGAGGCAGTCCATAGTGCCTGTTCTCCAAGAACCCTTACGATTGCCCCCTTTATCACGTGAAGCGCCGTGTGCGTTCTTACATCGTCGCGGAACTCAGCACACTCCTCGGTGAGCACAAACAACACCTCTAATATGAGATTAATTTTTGAGCACACGATTTTTGATCATTTCTTATATTCTTCGCCTATTATGGACATAAGAACTCCTAGGATTGTGATTGCCATCCCTACTATCGTGTATGCCTCCGGAACCTCTGAGAGGAGGAATATTGCTATTATGGAGGCAATTACAGGCTCTGCGAGGAACGATGCCGTTACGGTTATTGTGCTTAGGTATTTCAGCAGATAGTTCATCGTTGTATGGCCAAGGAGCATTGGGAGCAATGCCAGAAGGACAAATGCCGTCCACGCCCTTATGGGATATCCGAAGAGGGACTTTTTTGCAATAGTTATTGTGTATATGATAGAAAATACTGCCGCTATAAGGTATATAGAAGTCGCGTATGCCTCAATAGAGTATTTTCTTCGCATGAACCTTCCGGAGCTGAAGTATATCGCCTCGGTTATCGCCGCTATGAAGGCCAAGAAAGGCCCGTAGAGGCCCGTTATGCTCACTTTCCAAGGGGAGAAGAGTATTAGGACGCCTATGAAGGCAATTATAAGGCCTAAAATCTGGATTTTGGTGGGTTTTTCCTTCAGAAAGACGTATGTAATGATGGTGGCGAATATAGGGTGTGTGTCAACGATCGTCGTTCTTTTCGCTATAGAGGTGTATGAAAGCGACTCCATCCATAGAAGGAGGTGTAGGGCCAAGGTTATGCCTGCGATGAACGCAATAGTAAACTTCTCTCTAAAAATTTCCCTTATTTCGTCAATATGTTTCCATCCGAATAAAAGGAATATGAACATCGTGGAAAACACAATACGCCACGTCGCACAAACATAGCCCGGCGCGCCGCTGAGCCTCGTAAGTATAGAGCCCCAAGAAATTCCGAATATTCCGATGCCGAGGAGAACATAGTACCTTAGAGCCTTCATAGGAGTACACCGTATTTTTGGAACCCTCTTAAGCTCTCAATGGTTTCTTTGATTAAAAAATTATGCGATATTGTGTACCGACGGGGCGAAAGATGCTATGAGGCTATGGATGTTGGGATGTCAGATTGTTCGATACGTCGAATGGTCGTTCGATATATCGAACGATTGTTTTATATATCGAATGATCGTTCTACAGATTATGCATTCCACACTTTCCGTGTTGAGAAAATATGGGCCTATAAGGCTTCTAGAGGCATTCCTTAGAAACCCATCTAGAGAATATTACCTCAACGAACTGTCTAGAGAACTTAACATGAGCCCTAGTACTGTGAAAATCTATGTTGATGCATTTGTTTCCGACAATATACTTATAGAAAGAAGAAAGGGAAATTTGCGCATATTTATTCTAAATAATGAGAGTCCTATGGTGAAGGAACTAAAGAGAGCATACTTCCTATCATTGCTTCTTGTAGCAGGTATTGATAAAATCGTAGAAACAGGCACAGTAGCGGTCTATGGTAGCCTTGCAAAGGGAGAGATAGACGAACGAAGCGATATAGATATCCTCGTGATATCCACGGAGGACATAAATTACGATCCAATACGAGTGGCAGAGGAGCTTACAGGGCACAAGATACAGATATCTCATTTTATGCCATCTTCATGGGAAATTTTGAAGAGGTCTAATGAACCATTCGCTAAGAGCGTTCAAATGAATCACATTCTAATAAAGGGTGGACCTCTATGAATTTTGAGGACTGTATTAAAAAGGGCCTAATAAAAAGAGAACCTGAAGCAGAGTCTTGGGTAAAAAAGGAAATAAATACTGCTGAAAGGTTCTTGAAATCTGCTAGACGTACTATGGAGATAGAGGAATACAACGTTGCAGAGCTTGCAGCATATTTGGCAACGTTTCATGCAACTCGTGCGTTGCTATATGCAAAGGGCTTTAAAGAGAGAAGCCACATGTGTCTCGGAATAGCTGTTAGGGCTTTGTATGATGATGAAACGCTGAGGGATTACATGAACACATTTGATAGAATAAGAGAATTGAGACACGGAATTCAGTATTTGGGGTGGGAGACTTCAAAGGAGGAATGCGAGTTTGTACTTTCATTTGCCTCCGAGCTTATTGACATAGTTAAGAAAGTGTTGGGCATAACATAACTTACAACGAATTTTGTTTATTCGTTGTGTGCTTAATACAATGCGTAATTTTAAAATCCTTTTAAGAGTTAAATTTAGAAGTGCAATGATGATACTGGGCAGGACTGAATAATGATGAGTACTTCCGCCGCTGAGCAATCATCTTCTAATTTTTGCACCTTTTTGAGGGGTTATGCTTATGTGTGAGCTCTTTGGGGTTAACGCAAACAAAAATGTAAATATTAACTTCACGTGGCGCGGTTTTGTAAGGAAAGGAGTAGAAAACCCAGACGGTTGGGGCGTCGGATGGTACCAAGATGTTAGGGACGGAGAAAGGATAGTCTCGGTTATAAAACAGCCCATAAAGGCTACTGAGAGCAAAATCGCGCTTACAGTACCTACGCTTAACATAAAGGGAAAGATCATAATAAGCCACGTGAGATGGGCCACGAGCGAGGTTATGTATTTGAACACGCATCCATTCGTGAGGAGGATTTTCAGCGTAGGCCAATACGACGAGTGGATGTTTGCTCATAACGGAATGGTAGATGGCGTTGACTCGCTCCCAAGGCGACTAAGGCCTCTGGGCACAACAGATTCAGAGGCGGCGTTTTGCTATATAATGGAAAACTTGAACGGGATAGCTGCGATAGGGGAGCTTTTCACAAGGTTATATGAGCTTCTGGATGAACTTAGCAGCTATGGCACGTTGAACGTCCTTATGAGCAACGGGAGATATCTTTTCGCGTACAGCCATTATCAAGGTAAGATAATGAGGATTCTAAGGCGACATCCTCCCTATAAAGGTCATGTAAGACTGTTGGATGAAGACTTTGAAGTTTCCCTTGGGGATATAAAGGCAGAAGACGAGTACGCATTTCTGGTAGCGACAAAAAGGCTTACGAATGAACCCTGGGAGAAAATGGTGC
>CBEVQP010000019.1:0-13839 GCA_965552035.1 uncultured Thermoplasmata archaeon
ATATCTCCTGAAAGGTATGGGTCTTCTGAGATTTACCACTTCTTTGAGCAATATTATGGCCTCAGCAAGAGGTAAGCCACGAATTGCGTTTGCAATTTCATAGGAATGCTTTGGCGAAATTCTGAGGTCTCTTCCATAAGTCTTTGCACTAACGTCAGGATTTGGTTCATAAGAGTATGGCAAGGATACTCACCTCACTTAGCAGCAACGAACTTAGAGCTCCTGGTAGCACCAACACCCGGAGCACTGTGCTCTACAGGTTTTCTTGTAAGTGCAAACTCTCCAAGGTAGTGACCAATCATTTCTGGAGTAATCCTCACTGGGACAAACTCTTTACCATTATGTACTGCAATAGTTCGTCCCACGAACTCTGGAAGTATGATCATGTCTCTTAAGTGAGTCCTTACGACCTTATTAGGTGGTGTTTTTCTTATTTTTTCAACAAGCTTCATTTGCTCTTCGGTAAGTCCGCGAGTAAGAGTTCTTCTTTGTCTTGCTGGAAGCAACTTTACAAATTCTTCTAATGACATATTAAGGAGCTCTTCAAGAGTATATCCACGATATCTAAATTCTCTCCAACGTTTTTCTTCTAACAATTTCTTAGTATAATCCTCAGCCATGTGAATCACCTCACTTACGTACTCCAGTACGTCTTGCACCTATATGACCAACCTTCCTTCCAGGGGGCGCATTCCTACTTGTTGTTGTTGGCCTACCAACGTGTGGGTGACTACCCCCACCGAACGGGTGGCTTACTGCGTTCATGACAACACCACGTACTTTTGGCCACTTAGTAGCCCTGGACTTCATGGCATGATATTTCTTACCTGCTTTGACCCATGGCTTATCTACACGGCCGCCTCCTGCCACAACCCCAATGGCAGCGCGGCACATGTAATGGAACTCTTTGATTTCTCCTGAGGGCATTTTTATATATACGCGATCCCTGTCGTGACCTACTACGAGAGCATACATGCCTGTGGATCTAACGAACTTACCGCCATCCCAGGGAATACCCTCAATGTTGTATACGGGAGTACCATCAGGAATATTGGCTAAGGGCAGGATATTTCCAATCTTTATGCTTGCTGTTGGTCCAATTTCAATTTGGTCGCCTACCGCAATACCCTCTGGAGCTAGCATATAATATTTCCTGTTGTCTTTGAAACGGACAATCATTATAGGTGCTCTGTGACCAGGATCATGAACAATGTCTTCTACAGTACCTATACCTTCTCTTATTGGCGGATGTTTTGCTGCACCCAAGTATTTATGGTCAGGAGCTCTAAAGACACTTCCACCGCGACCTCTTCTTTGAGCTATTATACGCTTACCCATTGATCACACCCCTTAGATGATTCCTAATCGTGATGCAGCTTCTGAAGCGCTATATTCTGGATGAAGCTTTACTACTGCTCTCTTACCATGTTTGTCAATTCTAGTTCTGACTTTAATGACCTTTACATCCAGAAGCTTTTCTACAGCTTTTTTGATTTCAATTTTGTTTGCGTCTCTCCTTACCACAAATTCCAGCTCATTATTTTTTTCCATGTTGTTTAGCACCTTTTCTGTGACTACAGGATAAAGGATTATCGAGAGGATATCCTTACTTCTTTGAACGGGTTTCATGGCCATCCCTCCAACTCTTTAAGGGCACTCTCAGTAAATATTGTGAGTCTTCCAGGATTTCCACCGGGAGCAAGCTTGTTTATGTTAAGTTGCTTTACTAAAGAAACCTCTACACCAGGGATGTTTGATGCGCTTTTCTCTATACCGTCATACTTTGAGACTACAATGA
Source organism: uncultured Thermoplasmata archaeon (assembly GCA_965552035.1). GTDB lineage: Archaea > Thermoplasmatota > B47-G6 > B47-G6 > B47-G6 > B47-G6. Next base: position 1,799 of record CBEVQP010000019.1, read on the forward strand.
GTACACCCTTTGCACGTTTGTAGCGTCTTCCTCTCATCTTACCAATACCAGCTCTTATCTTCTTCTTTGAGGCTCTTTCAAGATCATCTTCCAGACCAAGGTTTTTAAGCACTTTAATAAGCTCTTTCGTCTTCTTTATTTTCTGTATATCGTCTGTGACTACTATTGGAAGCGTTCTGTCTTCTGGAACTTTATGACCACGGGAAATAACGAGCTCCCTAAGTGCTGTTGCGCTTAAAGCAGCTCTTAGAGCTAATCTTAACTCTTTTTTGTTTATGTGTCTCTTCCAAATTTTCTCAGGTTTAGGACCATGAGCTCTATATCCTCCAACAGTATTTGGTGCAAACGCTCCACGGCCATTAGGAAGTCTTGGAATACGCGCAAGACCGTAACCCACTCCCCAACTCTCGGCAGCAACGTTTTTGCCAGCACGAGGATTAGGACCATAGGGTTGTCTATTGTTCATCATAAAGATCCTGAATGCCTTCCTTATGATATCTGTACGAACGTACTCTTTGAAGGTTCTTGGTAACTCAACTTCTTTGACAACATTACCCTCGAGGTCATATACTGGAACCTTCATACCATCACCCTCTCGACAGGCCACGTTGAGATGTACGTAATCTTAGGCTCCGGAAGTTTTATGTTATCGACGTTTCTAATAGCCTCTCTAAATCTAATGAGCCTCTTTACAGGACCAGGTGTAGATCCATGTAGAAGTACGAATGAAGTCCTAATGAATCCATAATGCTTAAATCCTCCCGAAGGATTGATCTCGTTGGGATTCTCCCCGTACATCAGGATTATCTTGTTGTACTCCGTTCTTTGATGATATCCCATTTGGCCGGGCAGAGGCACAGTAGGCCTTACCCAGTGAGGTGTTCTAGGTCCTTTTGATCCTGCTTTTCTGCGACCTTTTCTAGCTTTGTGGTGTAAGAGTTTTATACCCCATCTTTTGACCGGACCCTGATATCCATGACCTTTAGTGACTGCAATCACATCTACAAGAGTACCAGGAGTTGCAAAGTCTGTAAACTTAATATCCTTACCAAGGATCTGCTTTGAGTATTCTATTCTATCATCTACTGAACCGCCACCTATGCGTATTTCCATAAACTCTGGAACCTTCTTAGGGACTCCCGTGACAAGATATGGTTGGGTAAACGCGAGGATGCGCACGTCTGATACCGTATATTCCTTAAGTTTTTTCCATTTTGACTCTGCATCGTGCTTCTTATAGAAGTCAATTCTTCTTTCTATGTAGTCCTCCAAGACCTTGTTGACCTCATTTTTGTCGAGATACTTGCTTAAGGATTCCTTCAGCGCATCTTTCTCTGCCCAAATTTCTGTTATAGTCTTTAGTCCGTAAGGGGTTCTCTCATAAAACCTTATAGATGAGACGACCATTGGAGGAACTTCTATTACTGTTGCAGGAACTGTAATTTCAGTTCCGTGAGTAATGACATGAGGTCTCTCGTCTATTAGCGATACATGAACCATCCCTGCTTTATATCCAGCAAACCCTTGGATATGTGGAGAATCCCCGCCGTCAGGCCAACTTCTAATTCTAGGAACCTCTCTAGATGCCCTCTTTCTTGGACTATATGCTAAAGATCCTCTTCTAGGTCTGCTTACCTTAGACATAACAACCTCTACCTCCAGTTCCTTGAAGTCTCTTAAATAGCGTTCTCTGCCTTCCCGTCCTCGGCCGTGACGCCCTCAGAAGTCCCCAACAACATGAAGTATTGGGGACTTCTGAAATGGCCCAACTAAATGTTCATTTTTTGTTTTTTGAGGAACGTAATACTTTATTCTCAATGGGCCAAGGGCGTCTGGCCGAGGCCCTCTATAGTATATTCAGCCTAAAACAATAGTGTTTTATATTTATATGTTGTGGATGAAAAAAGAACTCGTGTTTTTGAAGAGATCGCGTTAATCTTTTATTAGCTTGTTTATATCTGCAATTAAGTCCTCCTTAAACCTTGAAAATACTAGTTTATCCTTATAGTAAATTCTTAGGACTCGGTGGTAAGGAATTTCTCCAGCACTATATGTTATAAGCCAGTGCCTTCCAATGTGTTTGATATCCTTACCCGAAAGATATATTCTATCGTCTGGTGCGCCTCTAAATAGGAGCTCGATTTTTACGTCTTCCAATGAACCTTTTATCCAAAATATTTTGAGAAGAGTGTCTCGTGCAGTTTTAGGATATTTCATAAACGCTCTCCATAGCCTTTTTTATCTCTAAAGTGGCCTTTCTAGGGTCCTTAGCTTTTGCTATGGCACTACCGACAATTATTACTTTCGCTCCTGAGTTTATTGCAAGGGCTACCGTTTCTTTGTTTATACCTCCTGCAACAGCTACAGGGATAGAAACAGTTTCAGCAAGTTTTGCGACAACATCGAAGTCTATTTTCCATCTTTTTTGCTGGTCAATTCCCAAATGAAGGCAAACTATATCTGCACCCAACGCTTCGACCTCTTCAGCTCTTTTAATGACGTCATCAACATTTATTAGATCTACCATAACATATCCCTTTAGTTCCTTAGCTTTATCTACCACAGCTTCTATAGTTTCGTTTGGAGCTACCCCAAGAACGGTAACAATGTTTGCACCGTTTTTAAGAGCAATTTCACATTCTAGGGAACCAGTATCCATGGTTTTCATATCTGCAACAATGAGATTCTCTGGAAACTCTTCTCTAAGTTTCTTTACTGCTTGAAGGCCCTCATATTTAATAAGCGGCGTTCCAGCCTCTATCCAGTCAACTCCACCATCAAGAGCACTTTTTGCTATTCTAATTGCTTCACTAATCGTTAGTACGTCGAGAGCTACTTGAAGTACTGGTTTTTTTAGGAGGAGTTTGCCCATCCATGACCACCCTCTTTCAGAGCGGGAGCAATCTCTAGTTATACAATACTCTAAGAACTTCGAGAGTTATTAATGTGTTAAGGAATAAGGAAAAATAAGTATAAGTTTAAGGTTCGTCGCAACTACTAAATATTGGTGATCATATGAGCATACAAAAGATCGAAATCAAAGTTTTAGTTGATGATGTAGCGGGCTCGAGACCTAGAGGTATTTTAGGCCAACATGGGTTAGCTATGATTGTTGAGACATATTATAACTCAAACAAGAGATTTAGATTATTATTTGATACTGGACAGGAGTTTCGGACTTTAATACATAACGCAAATTTACTAGGTGAAAATATACAAAATATCAATGCTATAGCGCTTTCACATAGACACTATGACAACACAGGAGGACTTCTAGGCGTTTTAAAACATTTAAATCAAAAAGAAGGTAAAGTGAAAATAATAGCGCATCCTGATATTTTAATGCCAGGGGTTGTTAAAAGAAAAGATAAATTTGATTTTAATGCAGGACTACAGTGCTCAATTGATGAAATAAAAGAACATGCTGATCTAATATTGCTAAATAGACCTACAGAGATATCAGAAGACATTTGGTGGTTAGGAGAGATACCTAGGATTACATCATATGAAAAACCTCCAAAATGGTCTTATACACTTACCAGCGATGGAACTCTTGTAGAGGATCCATTAAAGGACGACTCTGGGATAGTTATTTATACAGAAAAATATGGAGGAATCGTAATCACAGGATGTTCTCATTCGGGCGTGGTGAATATTGTAAAACATGCACAAAAGGTAATAAAGGATACTCCTAGCATTGTTATTGGAGGTTTCCATCTGATAGATGCTGATGACCATCGTATTAATAGGACCGTAAAGGATCTTCTCAATTTAGGAGTAAAGAGAGTTTTTACGGGACATTGTACAGGGATTAGAGGCGAGTTAAAATTTCTACAGGAGTATGGAGATAATTTTAGAAAATTTTTCTCAGGATATCAGTTAATTCTAGAGTAGGTTATAAATATGGAAATTACCTAGAAATCATCTATTTTTGATTTTTTTAAATTTTATTTTACATATTACGTTTTTTGAATAACTTATTGTGAGTATCAATTGTGATAATTAAATTAGCTACTCAAACATGAGATTTTTCCAAAAAAGAATTTAAGGTTGGACATTCAAACAGTTCTTCGGAAAAACAAGGGAGGGGTGAGGGCCCCATGAAAAAGGTGAAATTTGCAGCCTTAATAATATTAGGCATTCTCGTAGTGGCTACTGTAGCAACCGTTGGAGAAGTCTTTGCTTCTGCAATTAGTAAGGAGCCCATTACAGGAGCTCCTGAACCGCAAAAGACCAAGGATATAAAGTATCCTCCTCTAGCACAGAAGACAAGAGACATAAAATACCCGCCACTTGCCGAAAAAACAAAAGATATAAAGTATCCACCGCTTGCCGAAAAGACCAAGGATATAAAGTATCCTCCTCTTAGATCCTAACCCTTATTTTTATTTTTTAATTGACTTCACCTTTTTCCCAATATATGCTATATAGGCCAAGAGAGCCTCTAGTTGTATTCTTTCGTTCGAACCTTCTACAAGTCTGTATTCCATTTCTCCGACCCTATCTATAAGCTCAAGCTTAAGCTCATCTGGAATATTCAAGTCTCTTATAACTTTATGAACTTGCTTGAGTACGTCTTCTCCCGAAAGCCCATATTCTATCAGAATGTCGTAAAGCTTCTTTCTGGCCTCTTCAAACCTACCTTCTAGCGCAGTTTTGACTAGAGCCTCTACTTCTTCGGGTTTTGCTGTGGCGCTTACCCTATATACTAGATCACCTGTTATTTCTTTACTGAGCATTGCGGCGGCTTGTAGAATATTAATGGCCTTTCTTAGATCTCCTTCGGAAATGTAGTAGAGAGCGTCTATTGTATCCTCGCTGATGGAAAGCCCCTCACCTCGAGCAATTCTTTCAATAATTTTCTTTGTTTCTTCCTTGCCTAATGGACGGAATCTGAAAATAGCACATCTAGATTGTATTGGCTCAATAATTCTGGACGAATAGTTACAGCTAAGTATAAATCTACATGTTGATGCATACATCTCCATTATACGTCTGAGAGCGGCTTGAGCATCCTGAGTAAGTTGGTCAGCCTCATCAAGGAATATGATCTTAAAAGGAGCACCAGAAGTAGGGAGCATTCTAGCAAACTCCTTAACTGTGCTTCTTATAACATCAATACCACGTGCATCTGATGCATTCAATTCTAAGAAGTTCTCTCTCCACTTGTCGCCGTATAACTCTTTCGCTAGTGCAATAGCAGCCGAAGTTTTACCAGTTCCGGGAGGACCAGCAAAGAGCAAGTGTGGCATATTTTTAGCGGATACATAACCTTTTAGGGTTTTAACAATATCTTCGTGTCCTAAAACTTCATCTAAATTCTTTGGCCTATATTTTTCTACCCAGATCTCGAGCGTAACCATAGTTAATCACCTTTAATTGCGCAAATTTATAGTTATGAAATTAACTTTTATTTTTTAGCAACACTTACATCCAATTTTTTCATAAGTTAATTAGCGAATCTATTGATAACATTGCATTTGTTTATTTTATTACTTTAGGGGCGGCATACTCGAAAATTCAAAAATATAAAGGAGGCAATATAGTAAATATTTATTAGGCGCACCTATTATCATATTTGGTGCACCATTAATGGGAGGTAACGTAATGATTCTCGATAAAGATGCCTTTGGGATATGGAGTTTTACTGCTAGAAGAGCCTTTAAGGCAGAATTCATAAGACCGGAAAATGAGAAAGCAAAAACTGAGATTTATAACACTCTTAAAGAAAAAGAGATCGCCTGTTACGTTCATATCCCGTTTTGTACAGGTACATGCATCTTTTGTCCATATGCACGTTTTCCTATAGGTAGGCTGGAGCGTGAAAAGATTTTGGAAAAATATTTTAACGCCCTCTTAAAGGAAATAGAGATTTACTCTCAAATACTTCAAGATTTGGAGATTAAAATTATAGATTTGCATGCTGGAGGCGGAACTCCAAGTTTGTTACCAGGAAAATTTTGGAAGATACTAACAGAAAAACTTTCTGAAGCATTTAACTCAGACGTAAAAGTAGCGATAGAAGCGAATCCAGAAGATTTAAAGGATGAAACACGTGCATACGATCTGATAGATAATGGCGTAGAAGAAATAAGTCTTGGAGTACAATCTTTTAACTCAAAATTATTAAAAATATTAGGGAGGAGACATGCAGGAGAGGATTCTCTAAGAGCTGTTGAAAATATTAGAAATGCGGGATGTAAATACATTAATGTGGATCTTATGTATATGATTCCGGGGGAAACACTTAATGAGTGGATTAGTGATTTACAGATCGCTTCAACCCTTGATGTAGATGAAATAACGTGTTATCCGACACTTGTAACTTCCTATAGTGCTGGGTACAAACTTATTAAAAGTGGAAAAATACCCCCTCAACCAAATAAGCGTATTTTTAGGAGGATGATATTTGCAACGGAAGAGATACTCCCTTCAAAAGGTTTTCGGGGAGTTGAAATATATGGGTTTAGCAGAAAAGACAGTTGGAAGTATGTTACCGTCAACTATGAGATGGAGGGACCACTTTTAGCTTTTGGAGCTGGAGCAACGGGTTTTACAGGAGGATACGAATATCATAATACGTGTTTTGTAGAGGAATATATTCGGGCCATTCAGAGTGGGAGACTTCCTATTGCAGGTGCTAGGAAAGTATCTTTAATAGAAAGGGCTGTGAGATATACAGTATGCAGACTGTTTATATGTAAGAACTTGGATAAACGTGAGTTTAAGAAAAAGTTCAATGAAGACTTCGATGAGATAATCAGAAGGAGCGGATTCAAAAAAGCACTTTATTTATTAAAGCTTGCGGGAGTTATTCGTGAAAGTAGTAATAAAATGACATTAACTCAAAAAGGACTGTTTACGGCACATCAGATTAGTTGGGCTTTTGTCTTAAATGTTCCGTGCAGAATAGTGGAGGAGTATCTCAAAGAACCATGGCCGGAAAGAGTTATAATACCATAAGAACACATTTTCTCTAAAAATATTTTTCTTAACGCTTGTGTTCAAAGATAAAATTAAAAAATAAAGGAGATTTAACGCCTTCTTCCATAAGCTAGTGCTATTATTGCAACAGCCAGTATTATTGCAGCTATAATGCCAAACATGGTGTAGCTAAACCCCTCCTCACTAGGAGTTGGAGTTTCTGTGGGCGTGGGGGTCTCCGTAGGAGTGGGTGTCTCGGTAGGCGTTGGAGTCTCTGTTGGAGTCTCAGTAGGTGGTGGAGAGGAAGTCTCTGGCAACGTTATTTCTATCGTGTGTTCTGAAAAGTGAGGAACTGCTACAAGAACATGGAAAGACGCGCCGTCAAAGTATATGGCGTATGTAGCAGATTGTAGTGATGAGACATCATCGAGAGAACTCATTTGGAGCTCCGTACCATTCATGTTGATTCTAATGTCGTTTATGTTCTCTGGCGTAACAACCAGACTAGGATCTAGCTCTATATCTACGACAGTACCTTTACCACTTCCGGAAATAGTAGTTGTGATAGTGTTTTCGGAAACATGTGTGTTAATTCTAATGTCAGGCCTTAGGGCCTCAGCTGAGGTATTTATGTTTTCGTCTCTATAGACCTTAACTACGGCTTCTGAGTTTATGCCATAAGCTGGTGGGCTGTGAAGGACAAACGTACCATTTACTTTTAGATTAACAATTATGTAATTTCCCGTTATTTCTATTGATCCATTATACGCTCTTAGGACTACTGGAGCCTCTTCAACGTAGTAAACAATAACAGAGGACAAATCTCCTCCGGCTTCAATAGTTACATTATCTTCTGGGAGGGCAATGTAGAAAGTAACGTTGTTATTAGCTTTTACGATTATGGATCCTATAACAACATCCAAAACTTTAATATCAGCGTTATCAGAGGTTATTTTTATCACTGCACCGTGTTTTACAACGTTGAATCCCGAAGATAAAGCCTCAGAAAAGTCAATAATGTTTGCGACTACTATGCCTCTGATCGAATAATTAAGAAGTTGGGTTCCAATAAATGTTCCAGAGATATATCTGCCATCGAAGGTGCCACTTGCACTTATCTTGAAGACATCACGGTATCTTAGCCTCTCTCTAAACATATTTTCTAGTAACATTGGGCCTACTATTATTTTAACAAATTTATTTGCAAAAAGTTCGTTGCCCATAACGGTAATATTTCCGACTACCATGCCATATGTCTTATTTTGGTAGGTAATTACTGCAATGGTTGGCACAACATGAGTCAATCCCACGTTTTCATTAAGGATAATAGTAATGTTCTCTGCAAATATATCAAAGGTGATGCCATATTTGTGATCCTTGACCACCGCTTTAGCATTGTCCCAAAGCAATACTTTATTGAACATGCCTATAGAACCCATATATGAAGAACTTTCTAAACGAACTGAGAGTAATGTTAAGTTGAGTATTCTAATACTTTCAAAGCCATGGTCAGAAACATTCCATGAGATAATCCTATGCATAAGCATAGTTCTCTCAAGTTTTGGAGCAGGATTGAAAATAATCACACCAGATCCAATTATAGTGTTGTTTGCTTCATTATAGTCCCAGGAACCTATAAATCTGGCTATATAGAACATATCTCCGGAGGTAAGTAGGGCTATATTATTAAAAGCTTTAATAACACTTAATGAAAGCTCAATTGTTATGTTAGTTCCAGTAATAGTGAGCGAGTCTTTACTAATCATTATGCGTCCTTGGTCCCATAGCAAGAATACGCTGTTAATCCCCTTGAATCCTTTGGAGAACTTTCCAAGCTCAATTTTATAAGCTATAAGATCATGAGCATAGTAAAGCGATATAAGACCATTTTCTGAGATTTCGCCTGAGTATTTCCACACATTAAAAGTGTCTCCAACGTTTATCGTTTTTAGGCCTTGTGGTCTAAATTCACTTATAATCATAGTACTTCCAGGCATTAGTGAGAGGACATTTTCTGAGATTGTGTGATTTCCCATTATGGTAATCGACACTTCGTCATTAAGCGAATATATAGTAGCCTTTCCTGGAGTGTATAGCTTAATTGGAGCTTCTGGAAATTCAATCACTAGGGGAGAAACTGAGGAGGGATATGTATAGGCAATAACTCCCCAAATGTGCTTACCCGGAGAGTCAGAAAATAGTACGTATCCCCACGAACCTTTAATAATATGTTTATATTTCCCTAAATCCTCACGTACAATAGATTCTCCAAGGATTATTTTGTTGATTATTATTTTTTTATCTACAGAAACGTTTAGTATTACATTGTCTTGGATATTGTAAGTGAGATCATCGAATGTTATTGGAGAGTCACCGGAACGAACCTCAATATACATTTTTATGGTAGCTAAAAACTTCTTATGGCCCTCGATGTGGATTATCCCTTCTTCAATTCTAGCTTGTCCTGCAATAACGGTTATCTCAATATTGTAGTCATCACTTTTACCATAAATCACGTTTCCTCTGATATATAGAAGAGAAGGATCGTGAACTTTTATATCGATAGAGAGGCCCTTTTGGAGAGACATTGTGAATTCTGTAGGGTTTTTATCTAAGAACATAATGCTAAATGTTGTTGTTGCGTATGTGTATCTTAATCCGTCACTATTCGCTTGACCTGGCTCACCAAAATCCGAAAAAGAAATTTCATCAATTACTTTTACATCGTTAATTGTTATTCCTGAGATTTTTCCTTCTAACTCATTAATCTCTACCTTTACAACATTTCCTAGCGTAAGAGAATCATCTGCATAAGAAATAGGCATAAAAACGACACTAAGAATGAGCACTCCTAAGACAATTAAAGATGACATCGTCTTCGTTTTGCTCTGCATGACAACCACCCTCACTAAGCTTTAATGTATTCGAGTGTAAGAGTTTTTAAGTATCCTTTTTGGTACGTTCAACGAATGCAGTATTATCTAACCAAAACAATATTTAATATCTTGGTATAGGTGGATAGTTAATTGCCACAGCAACATCCTAAATGTGGAGGAACTCTTATGGTGAGAGAAAACCAAAAAATAATAGCCATTATAACGGACTTCGGAGAAGAAGACTTCTATGTAGGTGCAATGAAGGGGGTAATACTCTCAATAAATCCTAGAGCGATTATAGTCGATATTTCGCACTATGTGAGAAAGTTTAGCATAGTTTCTGGTGCTTATGTGCTTTATGGATCATATAACAATTTTCCTATCGGAACAACATTTTTGATAGTAGTGGATCCTGGTGTAGGCTCTTCTAGAGAACCTTTGCTGGTAATTACTGAAAAGTATAAGTTTGTAGCCCCAAATAACGGTGTGCTAAGTCTTGTACTCCAAAAAGAAAAGGTTAAGAAGGTTTACAAAATTCCCAAAAACATATTTACTGAAAGGCCGTCATTCACTTTTCATGGGAGAGATATTTTTGCGCCAGCTGCAGCTTATGCGTCGTTAGATAACTTTGAAGTCTTTGAGGAATTTAATGGACATCTTGTATTTTTAGATGTTTTAAAACATGAAATTAGGGAAAATTACGCAAGGGGACACATAATTCACGTGGATTCCTTTGGTAACATGACAACATCCATACCCTATGAAAAAGTTTCAAGAAAAGTACCATATAGTTCTGTAGTTACTGTAGAAGGCATAGGGCGACTAAAGGTTGTTAGATTCTTTTCAGAGCTATCAAAAGGTGAAATAGGATTAATACCAAATAGCATAGGTCTTATTGAAATATGTCGTCGCGAGGGCAGTGCGTACGAGGCTTTAAACCTTGAGCTAGGGGACGAGGTGACAATATATTGGTAAAAAGGATAGCTGCTGAGGCACTCCTAAAAATTCTAGGAAAGGATTCTCTAAACGTATATCTCAACTATCATTTACGGGGACAGAGTATAGCGAACAAAGTAGCCAATGATTTAATTGTTAATAGATCAAAATTGTATGAGAAAAAAGTTTCTGGAAAAATAGTTGATTCTCATTACGGGCTGAATATAGTAAGAGGAAAGGGCCCTATTGAGTCGGATTTGGTATCTTCTAGGAAACCAATAGATGGTAAGCATATAGAAATAAAAGTCTCAGATAGCCTCCTTGAGGGACCAAGAATAGTAGTTGATGTGAGATATTATCATCTACATAAACTTCACGAGAGGATAAGCCTAATAGAGCAGCTGAGAGTTCTTACTAATCTTTTAAGAGAGTATTTAACAGAAAGACACGTAATAATAGCGTCTGTTACAGAAGATTTTCAGAAGGATTTTATGAAAGGGCCATATGATTTTCGTGGAGGAATTCATAAAGAGACTTTCAACGAAATATTGCCGAGGGATGAAACTGTGGTTTTAGATCCTTATGGGGAGGAAGAGCTTACATTAGAGACTATGTTTGAGTACAAGTATTTTGTTATAGGAGGCATTGTTGATAGAGGAAATAGATTTAACGGCTATACTAAGAAAATGGCTGGGAACTTTAAGACGATAAGAATATCTCTAGAAGGCGATATTAAGGGAGTTCCGGATAGAATAAATAGAATTGCTGAGATCCTTGTGTATCTTTATTGTGGTGTAGCAAGATCTGTTAAAGAAGCTATTAAATTAGCTCAGGCCCCCATTATTGCTAGAAAAAGGCTTCCTACAGAAATAAAAAAGAGAGCAGTAAGATTTGAGGCATTAGGGCGAAGATGGCTAGCATTATCACTTTCTGATTATGAAGAACTAAAGGATTTTATGAATTTTAGGGATGTGGATATTGAAAAAGTGTTGGATAGGGATTTAATTATTATTACTGATGAGCTTTTCGAAAAGATACTAAAGTCTAAAAGCTTTGATAGCTATGGGAGAACGATATATGTGCCTAATGTCCCAGAAGAAGAATTTAAGGCGAATATTATCAAACACGTGGGTAAAAAAAGGGTTGAGTATTATGGCTAAGTACGCAAAAGTGGCTGTTGGAGGATCTTTCGATGCATTCCATAGGGGTCATGAGTTTTTACTAAATAAAGCGTTCTCTATTGCTAAAAAAGTACTAATAGGAATTACCTCTGATGAAATGGCCTCTAAAAAGCCTCATAAAGTT
>CBEVQP010000020.1:0-13722 GCA_965552035.1 uncultured Thermoplasmata archaeon
TTGTCACATCAAACAAACATAAATTCGAAGAGGCAAAAGAGATATTGAAAAACTACAAGATAAAGCTGCAATGGATAAAAATGAGTGTAGAAGAACCTAGGGGACACTCTGTTGAGGAAGTGGCCAGGAAATCATTAGAAAGTTTATTACTTTTTAGAAAAGTACCTTCATGGAGTTTTCTTGAGGATGCAGGATTATTTATTAGAGCTTTAAACGGCTTTCCTGGAGTATATTCTGCGTATGTGTATAGCACTATTGGCTATTCTGGTATACTGAAGCTTATGAAAGATGTCAAAGATCGATACGCCGAATTTAGATCTGCCATTGCGCTATATGATGGGAAGAGAGTACTAGTTTTTACTGGAAAATGTTCTGGTATTATCGGTTTTGAGGCCAGAGGGATCAAAGGGTTCGGATTCGACCCTATATTTATCCCCGAGGGATTCTCTCAAACTTTTGCGGAATTAGGTGAGGATATAAAAAATAAAATTTCTCACAGGGCGAGAGCACTACAGGCCATGGCTAAGTATTTGCTAGGTCTTTCAGGGGACACTAATGAGAAAGTATGAGGTGATATTAAAGAACACTATGATTAGAAAAGAAGGAAATGAAATTATTGCAATATTTCCACCATTTTTTACCAAGTTTCGAGAAGAAGAACTAATAGGCTTTTTGAGAAAAAATATAAATGTTGAAGACATAAACTTTGAGAATACTCATAAGATTATTGTTAAGGCAGACAAGAATCCTAAGGATTTTATTTTGTACTTCATTGATGCGATGTTTAAGTCCAGAATGATGAATATTATTACAAAAAGGGAGGCAATTTATATTGACGAGACACTAGAGCTTCCTTTGATAGGCTCCCATTACTTTGGACTCATTGATAGAGGAACAAATCTAATCCAGATTCGACCCATAACAGGGTGTAATATGAAATGTATTTATTGCTCAGTTTCTGAAGGCCCAGGTTTTGAGAGATTAAGGGACTATGTAGTGGACTACGAGTACCTTCTCAAAGAATACGATAAGCTAGTTGATTTCAAGGGAAGGAAGAACATTGAAGCACATATAGATGGTCAGGGAGAACCAACACTGTATCCATGGATAGTTGACCTAGTTCAGGGATTAAGTGACATAGAAGGTACGGAAATAATATCTATGCAAACTAATGGGTATAGGTTGAATGATAAGCTAATAGAAGATTTAGAGGCTGCAGGACTAACAAGGATCAATCTTTCTGTGGATAGTTTAAGGGACGAAAAGATAAGATTAATTAACAGAACCCCCGTTTCAGCATCGAGGATAAAGAAAATTATAGAAGCGATAGTGTCGTCTAAGATAAGGCTCCTTGTTGCTCCCTTATGGTTACCGGGAATTAATGACGAGGATATAGTTGAGATTATAGAATATGTCCTATCTTTAAAGCCCAAAAGTGAGTGGCCAATTTTTGGTATCCAAAAATATATACCCTATGCCATGGGTCGTAAACCAAAGGTTAATGTAATGAGCTTTTTTGAGTTTTATCAGAAACTTAGAGAGCTGGAGCAGAAATATAATGTAAAACTTGTTCTTTCACCAAAGGATTTTGGTATTCATAAAAGAAGGTCCTTACCAAAAGTCTTTGAACTTTATGAAGTAACAAAAATCAAAACAGTGCTTCCAGGAAGATTTTCTGGCGAGGTAATTGGGGTCGCAAAGGGTAGAATGGTGGAAATAACTGAATATTATGGAAGTTTAGGAAAAGTAGTGAAGGCAAAGATACTAAGAAATAAAGACAACATCTATGTAGCGAGAGCGCTTTAAATTACTTTCCCCGTTGTTTCCTCTTACGAGACCAAGAATATGATTTCCAGCGTGGATCAGGATATCCACAGTGAGCACATCTCTTCTTCTTTACATTATAAGATCTGTGTCCACATCTACGGCATACTATGTGGATTGTTTTGTTCCTCTTACCAAATGAGGCGGTACCTTTGCTCATATTCACACCTCCTCGCTAGGGGAGATGTAGATTACGTTGTCACCTCTTAGCACAACATATGAATAGGACTCAGACTTTTGCTCTCCAGTTTCTGGATTATATGTGACTTCCTCTGCGTTTTTAATAACTAGATTCATATGTGAGTCATAACCGTCTAGAATTCCTCTGTATTCTTTATTTCCTCTAATAACCACAAGGATATTTCGCCCTCTACTGCTGTTCAGCACGTCAAGCGGTTTTCTCATCTTAAGACCTCCTGAAACATGTTAGTGAATACCAGTTATCCTAAATATCTGATTTGTTACTACCTAACCTTAACAACTTGATTAACTATATAGAACTTATGCTTTTAATTGTTTTTCCACACTGAGCAAAGGATTAAGTGAAAAGTTAGCATTCGTTATTTGCTATTTCTTTCTCTTTTTGCAATGATAACTATAAAATGAAGATAAAAGTGTTATGAAGAATGTAATAAAACCTTCTGAAATCTTCTTTTTTCATAATCCCTTCTTTTATCATTATACCTCTTGCTGCAAGAACCCCTGTAGCTGCTGCAGTTACTAGACCTCTAGTGAGGCCAGCACCATCTCCCGCAACAAAAATATTCTCTATGTTTGTCTCAAGAAATTCGTTAGTAAGAACTTTCATAGCATAGAATTTTATTTCTGGAGCATACAAAAGAGTGGAATCGCTTGAAACTCCGGGTAAAATTTTGTCAAGACGCTCTAATGCTTCAATGATGTCTGTAACAATACGGTGAGGAAGAGCCATTGCTATATCTCCTGGAGTAACGTTTGTAAGTGTTGGCACAACGATACTCTTTCTTATACGTGACCAAGTAGATCTTCTACCTGCGATAAGATCCCCAAATCTTTGAATGAGAGGTTTACCTCCGCCTAGTAAGGTTGCCATCCTAGCTATGGCCATGCCATATGTAGTAGTGTTCTCTATGGGCTCCGTTAATTCAATTCTAACTAAAAGGGCAAAGTTTGTGTTCTCACTTTTTTTGGTGTGCATTGAATGTCCATTAACGCCTACAAAGCCGTTATAGTATTCAGCTACGACAAAACCCCTATCATTTGTACAAAATGTGCGAGTGAAGTCGTCGTATGTTTTGGTATATATATGAAACTTTGGATCGTGGTTAATGGTTGTAATAGGATCCATAACTACAGCGGGAACCTCAACACGAACTCCAACGTCTATGGGACCATGTTTCACATTGATTCCTATCCGTTGGGCCTCCTCATCAAACCATTTTGCACCAGTTCTGCCAGGAGCTACAAGTAGATATTTTCCAAGAATCTCTTTACTGTTATTCAATATTACTTTATTTTTTTCGATGTGAGAAACGCGAGTCTTTAGAAGGAATTTGACATTTTTCGATTCTAAATAGTTTTTGATGCTTTTAATGACCTTCACAGTGTTATCAGACCCTATATGGCGCTGTATTATTGGAATATATCTTACACCCGCACTAGCGGCTTTCCTTATCCAATACTCTTCCTGATCTTTTGACAGTTTGAATATTTTGTTAGGAGCGCCATGTTTTACAAATATTTTATCAACATATTGGATCAGATCCCATGCGCTTTTGTAGTCTTTCAAAAGATCAGTTAAATCTCCTCCTATTTGCGGGTGTAGGTTCATAGTACCATCTGAGAGGCCTCCAGCACCGCCCACACCAGAGAGAATATGGCACGGCTTACAGTTTATACATTTTCCATTTTCTAACATCGGACACTTACGCTCTTCAATATCAAGACCCTCATCTATAATTAGAATCTTTAAGTTGCTATGCTTGCAAAGCTCATATGCCGCAAAAAGTCCTGCAGGGCCAGCACCTATAATGATTATATCGTAGTTATCAGACATCTTCTCACCCTATCTAGTTAAGGTGGACATATTCATATCATTTTCTATTGTTGCATGCTTCCTTAATAAACAATTAAATGATAATTAAATCACACATTTATATGGCAATTTTCCTTTTAGTTTTAGGAAAGATTATGCAAGATAATCTCTATAGCTTCATATCACATTTAATGAGTGGCAAATATTAGAAGGAATCTCTAAATAAAGTCATAAAATTACATACAATTAGAGCTAAAACACCATTTACTCTAACATGATTGCTCAATTATATTTAGGGTCGCAATATTATTGGCAGCGTTTATTTTTTGAGTAATATTATTCAAAGAAAGATAAAGGGTCCTAACTTTGTTCCAGCAACAAGTAAACCAACATTTTAATTAACTTTAAACCTTTAGATACAAATTAATGAGTATCTCAAAGCACACACATCTACTGTTATTCCATGAGCATAACATTACGATTACACAATGAGTTTTGTGGTGCTAGCAATGCACTATAAAAAACTTCCAAAAGAGAATCTTATGACGTTTATTAAGGGCCTAGAAGGGTGGGGAGAAGTCCACGTACCAAAAAAGAATGGAAGCAGCACATACTTGTTTGGAAAGTTAAATTCGCCAGGGGAAGTATGCTTAAGTTATAATAGAACGATACTGCCGCCAACGAAGAAGTATTTTGTGAAACCTAAAGAGAAATTGATGATTTTTGATAAAAATGGTGTAAAAGAAATTTCAGAAGACAAAAAAATAGTTCTCTTTGGAGTTCATGCATGTGACATCAACGCACTTAAGATTCTTGATAAGGCTTATCTAGGCGTTTATAGAGATTCTTATTATGAAAGAAGGCGAAAAAATACTATTATTATAGGAATAAGTTGTATGCCAGACGAGTACTGTTTTTGTAAAAGCGTAAATGCAGATTATGTTACTTCAGGATTTGATCTATTTCTCCACGAAATAGAAGACGGATATCTTCTTCGTATAGGAACTCATAAGGGTCAAGAAATCGTATGGAAACTTAGTTCTCTTTTAAAAGACGTCACTCCAGAAGATATTGAGGCACTAAAGGCATTTGAAGAAAAAAGATCAAAAGCTTTCAAAAGGAAAATCGAGATAGCAGGAATGCCTGATATCCTAGATCTAGCTTACGAAAGCAGTGTTTGGAAAAAATACTCTGAAAAATGTTTGGGATGCGGAAGCTGTACTCTTGTGTGTCCGACGTGTAGATGTTTTGAGGTTTGTGATAATTGGATAGATGCATATAGAGCGGTAAGAATAAGAAGATATGATTCCTGCTTCATGTATTCCCACGGATTAGTGGCTGGAGGCCATAATTTTAGACCGACAAGGCTTGACAGGTTTAGACATAGATATTATTGTAAAAGCTATCTCGATCCCACTCACGGATTAAATTGTGTGGGATGTGGCCGTTGTGATGAATTTTGTCCCGCAAAAATCAGACATGTGGAAGTCATAGAGGAAGTAATGGGGGAAATCTATGGAGAAAAGTCAAACCAATGAGTATATTGGGAATCAAGCAAAAATTATTGAAGTTAAAAAGTTGACTCCAATAGAAAATCTTTATACACTGAGATTTGTTTCTGAGGAAATGGGAGATAGTTTTACTTTTCGACCCGGGCAGTTTGTAATGTTTAGCGTCCCAGGTATTGGCGAGTTTCCCGTAAGCATATGCTCTTCTCCCACAAGAAAAGGATATTTTCAGCTATGTATAAGAAAAGCAGGGAAGGTGACAAATTATGTCCATGAGCATGTTGTGGAGGGTTCAGTCGTTTATATAAGAGGTCCTTATGGCAACGGTTTTCCTCTTGATTTAATGAAAGGACACTCTGTAATTTTAGTGGCAGGCGGTTTGGGAATGGCGCCTCTTAGGTCGATACTGCAATACCATATAGATACTTGGGAGTTTAAAGATTTATACTTATTTTATGGAGTAAAGTCGTATGATTTTATGCTTTTTAGAGAGGAGATATTATGGTTACTAGAAAAAGGTAAAGAGATCAACGTACATGTGTTCTTATCATTTGAAAGGGTGAATATGCAAGCAAGAGAAATTATGAAAAAGAATCCCCAAAATACAACCATAGGTGTTGTAACAGACATTCTTGAAAAAACTAGGGATATAGTTCCTTTTGAAAAGTCTTACGTCATGATTTGCGGTCCACCAATTATGTACAAATTTGTAACTAAAAAACTTCTGGAATTAAACACTTCACCAGGAAAAATGTACATGACTCTCGAGAGGAGGATGAAGTGCGGAATTGGTAAGTGCGGACATTGTATCGTAGGTACAAGTACCTCTATTAAGTATGTGTGTTTAGATGGGCCAGTGTTTACATACTGGGATGTTTTATCGACAAAGGGGCTGATAGAATGAAGAAGAAATTGGCCGTCTTTGAACTTACGGGATGTGGAGGTTGCGATTTAAACATTATTTTCTTAGGAAAGAAAATTTTAGACCTTCTCGAGTTTTATGAGATATGTCATTTTCAAATGATGACCTCTAAACATATTGATGGACCGTATGACGTAGGAATTGTTACAGGCTCTGTATCCTCAAGCAGAGATTTGCAAATACTTAAAGAAGCAAGAGAAAGCTCAAAAATATTAATTGCTTTGGGTACATGTGCTGTTTATGGGGGTTTACAAGCTTATCCGGATATGATAGAGAATGAGTTAGTGGAGATAATTTATGGAAAAGAAGAGAGTCCTAAAGACGTCATTAAGGGGAAGGCAATATCTTCGTACGTAAATGTGGAGTTATATCTTCCGGGGTGTCCTTACGATCCTGAGGAGCTATTTCAAGCATTAATTGATCTTGCAAAAGGTACAGTCCCCGCAGGAAAAGATTATCCAGTGTGTCTTGAGTGTAAACTTAACGAGTACGAGTGTGTGTTGGTAAAGAAGGGTGTTGTCTGCCTAGGACCTGTAACGTTGGGTGGGTGCAATGCTGCCTGTATAAGAAGCGGGGTTGGATGTATAGGGTGTAGAGGACCATTACCTAAAGACGCAAATTTTGCATCCGAAGTAGAAATTCTTAGGGAATTGGGATATTCTGAAGATTACATAAAAAAGAGGATGAGCTTGTTTTCGAAGGATCAATGGAGGTAATGGAATGGGAAGAATTGAAATTGGGGAACTTACAAGAGTAGAGGGTATAGGAAAGCTCGAGGTAGTGCTTGATGACGGGATTGTGAAGGATGTTAAGGTTAAACTCATAGAGGGATTAAGATTCTTTGAAGTTATAACCAGAGGTTTAAGTTTCTATGACGTTCCTGATATTGAAGCGAGAATATGTGCGATTTGCTACGCATCCCATTCCGTTGCTTCTTGTATTGCTATTGAAAATGCTCTAGGAATTAAGGTTAGCAAAGAAACACAGCTTTTAAGAGAACTGTTACTCATGGGAGAGCTTCTGGAAAGCCATGCTTTACACCTGTATTTTCTTGTGTCACCAGATTTATTTGGAGCTCCTGATGTTATAGAAGTAGCAAAAAAAGATCGAGAACTTTTTGAGGAGGGTCTTTCAATACTCGAAACAGGAAATATAATAAGAGAATTGCTTGGAGGCCGTCCTATTCATGGTATAAATATTAAACCAGGAGGTTTTTCAAGATATCCCACAGAAGATGAGCTTTTAGTAATTAAAAATAAGTTGGAAAAACTTTTGGAAGGAAAACTCAAAATACTCTCGATAATTAAAGAAATGTCGCATATGGGTGAAATTAAGAATTGCGCTCATATAGTATGTATGGACGAATATCTTTATGGGGACAAAATACTATCGTCAACTGGAGTAGAAGCTAAAGATTATAGAGAACTATTAGAAGAAACTTCTCAAGAATACACAAACGCAAAGCATATTACATTGGATGGTAAAACGGTTGTAACAGGAGCACTTTCTAGAGTATTTTTAAAAGAGGATAAGCTATCAAAAATGGCTAAAGAACTGAGAGAAGAACTTCTACTTGACGAAAGTTACATAACTTATAATAATATAGCACAGGCCGTGGAGATCGTTCATGCAATAGAAAGAAGTCTGGAGATCATAAAAACTCTCCTTTCGAGATCTTCGAAACCCAAGGAACCAAAGTTAAAAAGAGAAAGTGGAGAAGGAATAGGTTATGTGGAAGCTCCTAGAGGAGTTTTAGTTCATCATTATCGTATCGAGGATAAAAACGTTATTTATTCCAATATAATTACTCCAACAGCGATAAACCAAAGATCAATGGAAGTAGCGACAATCAGCGCTTTACAGAGCCTTAAGAGGCCTATTAAGGAACACATTATTAGAAGTACAGCAGAGTATGTTATTAGAGCATTTGATCCATGCATTTCATGTAGTGTTCACGTAACCAATATTCATTAGCTTAAAGAAATTGTCATCATCCTTACACTAAAGTGCGGACATTCTTAACGACATTCTAGAAATGTAATATCTCATTACCGAAATGGTATTATATCTCTCCCTCTTAAGTCATAATTAGCAAAAAACATACTCTTGAAAATGGGCCCGTAGATCAGCTGGAAGATCGCCGCCTTGGCAGGGCGGAGGTCCCGGGTTCGAATCCCGGCGGGTCCACCATTACTTGTTCAATAACGTTTAGAATAAAGTTTATACTCTCTTCAGCTACTATAATAGGTTAAGATGCGGGCGTGGTGTAGCTGGTATCACGTAGCCCTGCCACGGCTAAGACCCGGGTTCGAATCCCGGCGCCCGCACCATTATCAAACTTTTCTATGAAATTTGGGGCGGGGGTAATGGTCGTATTTATTAAGGAAATCAGGCTTGAAACGAAGGGAGAAGGACACATTATTGATCTAACACACATTGTAAGGGAAGTAGTGAGGGAATCTAAAGTTACAAATGGTATAGGTCTTGTATTCGTTCCAGGATCTACAGGAGCAATAACTACAATAGAGTATGAGCCAGGGCTTCAGCATGATATGAAGAATGCACTCGAGAGACTTTTCCCGCGCGATATCCCATATGAACATGAGAAGATGTGGCACGATGGTAATGGACACTCCCACGTACGCGCGAGTTTTATAGGTCCCGACTTATCATTCCCCATAATAAATGGGAAACCTATGTTAGGTACGTGGCAGCAAATTGTCTTTATAGAGATGGACATTAGACCCAGAACAAGAACGATAATAGTTCAGGTTGTCGGAGAGTAAACTGTTTGATACCATTCCCGTGCTGAAACGTAAGAGTCTTCCATAGTGAATAATAAACGGAATCAATAAATACTATTTTTGTTTTAATTTAGTCTGGGAATTCTTTTCAAATTACAGGCCTCTATTGAGGATTTTACTCTCCTTGAGGTGTCTAGATGTTTGATACTGCAAATGACTATAGAATTTTACTAGCAGAGAAGGCTATAGAACTTCTTAAGAGGATTCTGAGCTCTGGCATGTATATTCAAAGACAGGAGAGGATTAAGGCCCTAGAAGAGCTTGAAAAAGCTGAAAAAGCTCTTATGACCCTTAAATACTCTTACATGGAGAAAAAGGATCTAGTAAAAAGCGAGTATATGCTGGAAATAAAAAACTCAGCAAAGGGAGTACTAGAAGCGTTAGGAGGTAGAGAATGGGCTGAGAAGTTATTAGAAAGAGTGCCTAAAAATGAGCATGAAAAGCTAAAGGAGATGATTGCTAAGATAAGATTTGTTTTAAATATACTTTATAATCTAGACTGGAGAATTTTAGCTGGAAAAGACGGAGAAATGGCTCATGCTGTAGATATAAGAGTTGGAAAAGTGATCGCAACATCAAAGCATCCAAATGCAGATAAACTTCTTGTATGTCGGGTAGACTTGGGGGGATCAAGTATAACTGTCGTCACAAACGATCTTCGAGTTAAAGAAGACGACAGAGTTGCTGTGGCATTACTCCCGCCTAGGAATTTGAGAGGAATAATCAGTGAAGGAATGTTTGTGGGAAGTGGAGAGGGCGTATTAAAGGGAGTTGACGGGGAGTTAGGTCAATGGGCAAATGTACCCGAAAATGCTCTAAAAGAAACAAGAAATTTTGTAGGAGAATTTCTTAAGGGGAGATAGCTAGTAAATTCTTCTAAAGGTAGCTGCAATGGTAATAGACTCCGCCCTTTTGGCCATATTTATTATCACAGCTTTAAATATGAGCTTCAGACCTTTTATAATTCCAATTCTCTCTATTCCACGAGTTTTTAACCCCTCATAAGCGTTTTGGAAGTCACTCATTATAATTGGAAAGTATCTAAATACCAATACAATGGAAAAAGCTAGTTTATGAGATATTTTTTTAAGTATAGGTAAAAATTCTGAAACTTTTGTTTTAGACATAAAAGCAAGTCCAATGAGTGTTAGTGTGATAATTTTTGTGCCTACTATAAAGCCATGGTAAAGCCCCTCCACTGTTAATGCAACCCCTCCAGTTATTACGCCTAGTATAGGTACTTCAGGTCTTATAACCCAAAAGATTATGTGAACGTTTTGGCCTAAATAGAAACCATAATAAAAGAAACCTTGAGAAATAAGCGTAAAAATAAATACATATACTAAAACTCGAATAAGAACCCTAAAACTCATAATGTTCAAGAGGGAAATAAGGATTCCAAAGGGAGCGACGATAAGAAACTCTTTATAAGTAAATATTGAAAGGATAGAGTAAATAACTACTAATAGAATTTTGAAGGAAAGCCTCCAATATTTCATGTCAAAATATTCTCTCAGAGACATTTTGAGGACTCACCTCGTATAACTCGCCATTTTTCAAAACTAGTACTCTGTTACATATGGCCTTTATCAACTCTAACTCATGAGTAATAATGACGACGGATTTTCCCGCATTCATTATGGCCCTTGAGATTTCAACAATGCTATCTACATCTTGTCCCGAAGTGGGTTCATCTAAGATTATTATCTCAGATCCGGACGAAAGAAGTGCTGCAAGAACTACTTTTAACCTCTCACCTCTACTGAGTAGATGTGGATCTTTATAGATATACTTTTTAAGGCCTAACATGGATAAATATCTCATAGCGTTATCTGGCTTGGACGAAATCATTACTTCTTTTAGAACACTGCTTTCGAACAATTGTATATCCGGGTTTTGATGCATGTAGGAGATTTTACCCAAAAGGTCCTTCTGATATAGTGTTTTTCCTTTAAACGTTATTTTTCCTTGAAATTTTAACAATCCAGATAATGCCTTTGCCAAAGTTGTTTTTCCTGAGCCATTAGGGCCTATAAGACCTAAAATGTCTCCTTCGAATATTTCAAATGATATGTCCTTGAGTTCAAACGAACCAACATTGACAGCTAAATTATGGACTTCCAAAATGGGCTTTTCCGTATTCTTCTCTTCAGGCGTTACTTTTAATTTTTCTTCGAGAGCATCATTTGTTTTCGGAGATCCTAAGTAGCTTATTCTACCATCTTTGAGTTCGATTTCGAGGTTTGCCTCTTTAAAATATTTTTTTCGATGTTCTGAAACAATGATCTTTCTTCCGTCATTTAGAACTTCCTTTAAGACTTCTTTAAATTCGGCTCTTGAGGGAACATCTAGATGAGCGAGAGGCTCATCAAAAATTATAAGGTCTACATTGTGAGATAATGCCAATGCCAAGGCAACTTTTTGCTTCTCACCATAGGAAAGATTTTGAATTTCCGAATTTAAGATATTCTCTATGTTTAATCTTTTGAGCACTTCTTGAGGAACATCCTCAAAGTCTAATAAGAACTCATCTTCAACGGTCACAGCAAAAAGATTATGATCAACTTCTTGAAGAACAAAAAATGATCTTTTTGAGACCTCTTTAAAAGCGTGTTCTGAAAGACCATTCTTTGAGAAGATGTTGAATATACGAATCGATCCCGACACATCGCCGTATCGTACGTTAGGGATAATCCCTGTTATAGCATGAAGGAATGTAGTTTTGCCAGCCCCACACCTCCCAGAAATTAAAATAAAATCTTCATCAAAAGCCAAATCCTCTAATTGGAGCGAGTATTCCTTACCGAAATTTATTTTTAAATCTTTAATCTCCAACCATCCTTTCATACGTTTCCCTCATTTATATATTGGACATAATGTACAATATTTATATATAACGGCCCTCCTAAAGAATACTTAGGAGGCCATCACATGTGGTACCATCTGAGGATTAGTAGAAACCTCTTTAAATCTTTTGGAAGTATCTTAGAAGGCGTTATAATCGTTATAATTGTTTTGACATCTTCGATTGGTGTTATGAGTTATATAACGTTGAATTACTCTGAAACCGCCATTCTAAAAGGTCATTTAGCCTTATTACTTATAGTATATTCCTCAATTGGGACTTCTTATGGAGTTTACGTACTAATTAACTCTAAAATTAAACCAAAAGCGTTAGTATTCTCCACACTTTTTGGAGCTCTCTTAGCTTCTGGCGTGTGGTGGGGAATGTTATTTCCTTCATTTTTATACAAAATAGTTCCGATAATGTCAGCCTTAACGTTTTATTTACCCGCAGGGATTATCTATGGCGCGTTGGTATCGTCTTTAAAACCAGAGGAAACTAAGGCTACGACATTTTATATGATGCTTGTTTATGGCATTGTTTCTGAGCTAATATACCCAAACGTTTTTTGGATTTTATATTATACTGCATGGGGTGGACTAACACAATTTTCAGAGAATATCTTAAAGAGAACTCGTAATCAGAGGATTACTTTTATTTTCTCCGCATTTCTATTTGGCGCTCTTGGGGCATCCTTAGCAAAAAGCTACATAATAGTGAATTGGGGTGGTTGGGATCCTCTTTTTAAGTCTGTTCCAGCAACATTTTTTGATGGAATTTTTTCTGCTTTGGGAGCATCATTTGGAGTGTCCATAGGTAAGAAGATACAATCTTTGGCCGTGTAGGTGATTTTATGAGCCGAGAAATGATTTTTGCTGCTTTGTTTGCTATATTTATGACGCTTTCAATAGGTCTAGGAACCCTATACTACCTAGAGCTCAACGAAAGGATAGAACTCCAAAATAACTACGAAACCCTAAAAGCCGCTTTCGAGGATTTAGAGGAGAAACATAATGAACTATTAAGCAACGTAGAGAGCTATCTAAATAGCTTCGCAAAAATAGTAGTACCCATCTATAATGAGAGCGGAACAATAGTAGCTTATAAAGAAATCTTTGTTCCAACAAAGAATTTGAGCATAGAAAACCTCACATTACCCTCTGTTTCGGGTTTAATAGAAGTGAAAGTGGTAATTCAGTATTCTCCAGAAAACTACAGCGTCTTTGAGGCTTATGTTATCGAAGGAAGCGATGCTCTAGCAGCAACGCTAGAAGTTGCCGATGTAGACTACACAATCGGTCAATATGGCGCATTCGTTAACGGTATAAATGGAGTATATAGCGACTGGTCGGGAAGTGGCACATGGTGGTCTTTCTGGTATTGGGATAGTAGTAGCAGTACTTGGAAACTATCAGAAGTAGGACCATCCTTATATAAGCTAAAGGATGGAGATACAATAGCGTGGGTATATACAAAAGGATGGCCTCCGGAAGACACTCCCCAGTATATCCCTTAGGATACTTCAAATTTTTTCTGGAATTCCTGAACCCTTTCTTCTTATTTTTCCAAATTCGTTTGTTCTTAGTAGAATTTTTCCACTAAAAACAGGACCATCTTTACATACAAGATAACTATCTAGGGCACAAGAACCACATACGCCCACTCCGCACTTCATAAATCGCTCTAACGAAATTTGTGTATCGATGTCTTTTCTCTCACCTATAAGGGCAACTTTATATAGCATTTTTTCAGGACCACAGGCAAGAATCAGATCGTAACATTTTGAGTTTAACTCTTTTTCAAAT
>CBEVQP010000021.1:0-13480 GCA_965552035.1 uncultured Thermoplasmata archaeon
GTATGCATAACTGGTTATGTGAACTCATAATAAATTATGTGATCTTATAACTGGTAATTCTTCCCCATAATCTTGTTTGGAAAGTTTTGAGGTGAACTCTATGTTAAAATTCGAAGAAGCATTGAAAATTGCCTTTGATATTGCCCACTATGTTGCTGATAAAATAGATGAGTTAGAACAGGAGGACTGGAATAAAGTTGTTGGAAAAAACGTGTATGGAGGCAAAACTAGACTTGTGGACAAAGTTGCAGAGGAAGCAGCATTTTATATGATTGAACAACACGATCCACCACTAAACATCCTAAGCGAAGAAAGAGGACTCGTTAACAGAGGTTACGATGAGGTGCTAATTTTGGATCCGCTTGATGGGACTACAAACGCTATTTGGGGAGTACCTTTTTATGGGATATCCATAGCAATAGGCAAAAATCGCCTAGGAGATGTTTATTTTGGATACGTATTTAACCTAGTAAACTCTGACGAATTCTATTCATATAAAGGCGAAGGAGTATACTGGAATAATGTAAAAGTGGTTCCGAAAAAAGGTTCCGAAATGCATTCCCTCTCTTTAGGCAAACATTTTAATGAATCCTCAGAGAAATCTAAAGAGTTTGTCATAAATGCGCTTAATTGTGGAAAACTCAGGGCTTTGGGTGCTGCAGCTCTCGAGTTAGCTCTGGTGTCTGTTGGTGTTTTGAGATACTATTTTCAACCATCCGAAAGACTTAGGGTTGTAGATATCGCTGCTGGGGCATTATTTGTTTGGGAGAATGGAGGAATAGTGACGAATAGCAAATGTGAAAGTCTGAAACAACTCCCAATATCTTTGGATGTACGAACAAGTGTTTTTGCGTCATTGGAGAGGGGATTATTGTGTTAAAAAGAATCTCAATATTTGGGCGAGTAGATAGGGAGGACTCGTTAAAGATTCTTCAGAATGTTATAAACCACTTAAACGAGTTAGGTATCGAGACACTTATTGAAAAGAGTGTCTCTAGAGCTTTAGGTCTGAAAGAGGGAATAGATTTAAAAGATCTTTCTGAGGGAGACATTCTAGTGACTATTGGTGGTGATGGAACGATATTAAGGGCGTTGCTTTATGTAAATCTTCCAGTATTTCCAATTAAAGTTGGGAAATTAGGATTTCTTACAGAAGTTGACGCAAAGGAGTGGAAATATGGACTTGATATGGTTTTAGAGGGAAAATACTATATAGAGGAATTTTCTAGATTACTTGTCGAATTTAACGGTGAGGGATATTCCCTCACAAATGAAGTTTCAATTAAGGGGGAAAAATTAGACAAGTTAAACTCATTTGAGATCTATTTTTCATCGGGAGGGATGTGGAGCATTCAATGCGATGGAATTGTAATTTCCACCCCCTTGGGGTCTACAGGGTATAGTTTAAGTTTAGGAGGTCCTGTACTTCATTGCAAAGTTAAAGGATTTGTTTTAATACCGATAGCCCCGTTTAGAGAAGTAATAAGGAGTATAATATTGCCTTCAGAGGAAGAATTGAAGATTCGGGTAAAAAATAACGGCGCATATATAATCTTTGATGGTCAAATTCTAAAGAGATTAGCGCCAGATGACGAAATTATTGTAAAAGAAGATAGAGAAAGGAAAACAAAGATAATTAGAATTAGGAAGAGAGGGATCTTAGATGAGATCCTCAAAAGATTTACAGTGGAGCATACACCGAGGAGTCCTTGAATTTATTTTAGAGTCCTCAAAAGATGCACATCCTAACGAGATGTTCTTTTACTTAAGTGGAAGTTTTAAGAAAAGAGTAATTAAAGAGGTTTTTATAGGACCATTTAATTCTAGTCCAGAGGCCGTAATTTACTCTCCAGCAGCTCTTCCTGTTAATTTGAAAATAGTTGGAACAGCACATTCTCATCCATCTGGCGATTTAAGACCATCAAACACCGATCTAGAATCTTTTCAAAGGTTTGGTGGAGTCCACATTATCGTAGGGTATCCCTATGACGAAAACTCGTGGAGAGCCTATAATATGTATGGCGAACCAATAAAAATTAAAATTATATGAAGAAGAAATTTAGTCCCCAAGAATTATTTCCCTAATTCTCTTATAATTTTCTGGATTCTCTTTGAAATATTCTCTTACGGGATCAAGAATTTCGTTAATATATCTTGCAGCGTTCTCTTTTAGATCCATGGGGTGAATCTTACCCTCTCCAAAGTCCCTTTCTAGGTCTTTGTAGTTAAGGTACTCTAAATCGCCGCCGTATTTTTCTGGTCTTTTTATCACTACCTGCTCATAGTATCTAAAGATTATGTGCTCGTAGAGTTTTAAGACGGGATTGTCTTCCGTGTTTCCTTTAGGACAATAGGCGTTCATAATTTTAGCTCTAACTTCATCTGGAGAATCATGTATTAATACCGCTGCATTGGGCTTGCTTTTAGACATTTTAATATCAATAGAATCCATTCTTCCCTTCGCTTGGAGAGAAGGTAAGAGGGGCGTGTGAATGGCTATAGGTTTATCAAACCCTAATTTTTCCGCAACATCTCTTGCAAGCATATGAGCCTTTCTTTGATCCATGCCACCGTAGGCGATATCTACCTTTAAATAGAAGATATCCGTGACTTGCATGAGAGGATATATGAGTTTTGAAAAGTCTAGCTCAGCTTCGTCCTCACGTCTGCCCATAATTGTAAGTGCCCTTTTTATTCTTGCTAGGCTAGAGTTTTTCGCTACTTTAAGTACTAATGCCCAATAATCTGAAGAATCAACTAGATCGCTTGCATAGACGTATTTTGCATTTTTAAGTCCTAAGGCGTAAAATGCATCTTTAAGATACTCACCAGCTGTTTGAATATTTTCTAGGGAACCTCCTAGTTTATCATTTATATATGCATGCCAATCGGCCAGTAAAACGTACGTCTCTATTCCGGCTTCTATGAATTCTGAAAGTTTTTTAGTGCATATTAACCACCCAATGTGACCAAGACCCGAGGGTTCAAATCCTTGATAGGCTCTTAGTTTTCCTTTTTTTATTTTTTCTTTTAGATCCTCCACTGTAATGACTTCTTCGGCTCCGCGCGTTATTAGATCGATTACCGAATTTGAGGTCACAATACCACCTCATTCTTTTTTCCATATCCGTATTTTATGACCGCAATAGGCACATTTGAGATCCTTTGTGATATTATAAAACGTAATTGAAAATAGACTCCTCCCTATTATAGGCTTTTTGCAGCTGGGACAATATGTGGTATTAAATCTCTCATCGAGGATATTTCCAACGTATACGTAGTGCAAACCCTCTTTTTTTGCCATATCATGCGCTTTTATTAAGGTTTCTATTGGTGTTGGCGGAAGATGGCGCATTTTATAATGAGGAAAGAATCTCGTGAAGTGTATTGGAATCTCAGGATCTAACTCCGCTACAAACGTTATAAAGTCTTTTATATCCTCCTCTTTGTCGTTTATTGTGGGAATAACTAAGTATGTTAGCTCAATGTGGATTCCGAGTTTGTGGGCAGTTTTTATGGTCTCTCTAACGGGGTCTAATCTTCCTCCAAATAGCCTATAGGCCTGGTCGGGACCTTTGTAGTCTATGTTCATCCCATCAATATATGGAGCAATCTTTCGCAAAGGCTCAGGGTTGATAAACCCGTTTGTTACCCACGTGATATAGGCGTCGGTATTCTCTCTCACAAGTTTCGAGGATTCGTATATAAATTCATACCATATTGTGGGTTCGTTATATGTCCATGAAATTCCGTCAGCATGTGTTTGATCTAAAAATCTCAAGACATCTTCCGGAGTCATTTTTCTTGAGTAATACTCAAGAGGCTCGCTTTGAGAAATTTCCCAGTTTTGACAATGAGGACATTTTAGGTTACATCCCCATGTGGCTAATGATAATGCTTGGGAACCCGGATCTAAGTGGTAAAATGGCTTCTTTTCTATTGGATCTACTGCTATAGATGATGCAAGCCCATATATGACGGTGTACAATTTTCCGTCTATGTTCTTACGAACTCTACATGCACCAAATCCTCCAGGGGGAATTACACATTTGTGTGGGCACAAATTACATCGAACTTTTCCATCTTCTAAAGCTTCCCAAAACATTGCTTCGTGAATTGTTTCAGAGAGGTTCATCAAATAAAAGAATGCATAATGCATTTAATAATGTATTTGCAGAGAAAAAAATCGCTTAGCTGAAAATAAGAAAATAAAATGAGGTTTAGATAAAATCAAACATTACTCGTTGACGATCTGGCAAGAGAAGAAGCTACTGTAACAAGTATTAGCCAAAATACTGTTATTACCAACGACATTGCCACCCCTATTGTTGCCATTTCGTGGAGCATTACAGGAATTTCAGCGAGATTTTCCATTGCGGTAAGAAATGGTGGCCATGGAACTACTTCTCCGTGCCAGATATGTTCAACGGCAAGAAGCAAGACCCCTCCCCAAAGCATAGAGTTTAACCAGTCTAGTTTCCACTTTTTAGCAAATTCTTTAGATTTTCTTCCTATAATAGTAGTTATTACTGCCTCGGCAGCTGGAACTAAGAAACAAGCCATACACATCACCTCAAACTAGCTTCATTTTCTTGAGTTTTTTCATGGGATCAGAAACTAGGAGAGCAACCTCCCATATTATTAGGGCAACCATTACCATTACTATGCCCAAAACCGTAGCTTCTACGCTTATTTCAAGGAACTCTCCGCCTTCTGTTAAGTATCCTATAAGATGGTCAACGAAAATCATTATAGAAGCTCCCCAAAGCATTAAGCTCAAGAAACCAAGCTTGCAGCTCTTACTGTCATTTTCTAAGAAATACCAGAGTGCTGTCGCCAAAATAGCTGCGAAACTAGTGACTACAAGCCACATCTCGAGACCTCCTTATGTACACTAATTTACAGAATATGTGCACCACTTTTTTAAAATTAAATAAAAACTAGAAAGCATGAAGCGTGTTATCTTAACTCTTCAGGAATCAATGCTTGGCGTACTAGTTTTACACCACGAATGTCCATAACAGAACCTACAAATTTTTTGATTCTATCAGTATCCCCTCTTACAATAATGACTAAGAGACAGAGATCCTTGCTTAAATGTACGTGCAGCGAACCAATTATTATATCTATAAAGTCGTGTTGAACGTCCGTCAGCCTTTCATCGACCCCTTTAACGTGATGATCATATATCAGAGAAATAACTCCAACGGCCTTTCCGTGAAGCCTCCATTTGTGTTCTGAAATAAAAGCCCTTATAGACTCTTGGATAAATTTTGATTTACTCTGAATTCCAAGGAATTTCATACACTCTTCCAAATCTTTCGCGAGTTCTTCAGGGATATATACTCCAAACTTTGAAGATGTACTCAAGTTAAACACCTCTTATTATTCTGGAAAGATGTCAAGGCGTTTTAGCACTTTATCCCTAAATGAGGAATACCATGCTGGAACATCAATATTTTCGATATATCTAGCTGGTGTGTATGGTTTCAGATCTAACACAGGAGTACCGTCGAAAAGATCTAATCCGTCTACATGAAGCGTGTTTCCCTCTCTTTTCTTCAGTTTAACAATTGTCAATGCGATAGGATTAGGTCTGTGAGGGGAATCTGTACAAAACACTCCTACTTCAGGTACGTCGCTTATATCCATACCAAAGCGAACAAACCTCTTAAAGGGATGCACTTTTAGCGTTCGTCTATGAACGTCTGTTGTTTTGTGAAGATATGCAATAACAATTAAGTGAGAGAAACCCTCTATTCCGTCAAGTCCTGGAGTATATTCATCAAAAATAATTATTTTTCCAGAGACTCCTTTGAGTGATCCCCTTATCTCATCTGCGGATTTATCAGTTCTTATTATCCCTATCGGGGTGAGTGTAATGATTTGTGGCATAGCCTGTTCACCGTCTCTTAATACGTCTAGAGATCTCTAACATTGTGATTAATAAGAGGACAAGGACTACTATAAGAAATACTTGGTTATAAGACGCTGTTGTTGTGGTGGGAGTTTCTTGAGGAGAAACCTCAGTGATATCGTATGTGTACCACATTTCAACGTTTTGGGAAACCGTTATCGAACCGTTTGTAACGTTTACATACGAAACCCCATTCGGCGCTAGTAGTACAACGTATTTACCATAAAGGGGAACTCTTAACGGAAACATTGTAGGATTTCCATAAACATCTAACTTGGTATTTGTTATTTTCACAGAATTCTCCGTGAAATGAATACTTATAGAACCTGAAAGAGGATCTACTGGAATAACATCGTATGATCCGTTAGGCCACAATATTAGGAAGGTGTAGCAGTATTTCTTCAACCCGTTTGGGTGGCTGTAAAGTGGTGCTCCACCGCCGCCTACTACTAGGTACCTCACATCGTTGATAGTAACGTCCGCGTATCCGTGCCAGTGACCTTGTAGAACAATTTTAAATTCATAATTTTCGAGTAGATTTTTTAGTTCGCTTCTTACAGGTTCTGGCATATTATGATCTAACAAAGGCTCTATTGGTCTATGTATTACCAATATTTTGTTTCGAGTCGTAGATGCAGCATCGTGAAGAAAGTCCAGAGCATCATTCCACAAAACTTCAGTGTGATAGTAATCTACGAAGATGAAGCGCCATCCTGGTATAATGTCGACATAGTAAAGACCTTCTGCTACGTTTTCATACCAATAGTCTCTGGTGGTGGGATTGAGATCGTGATTTCCCATGATAACAAATACATTTTCCAAGTTCTTCGTTGTTTCTAAAAATTTCTCTATTTGTGTCTTAAATCCTCTCCCTGTGTGATCTCCAGTTCCTATAACAGCGAATGGATGAGAAACATTCAACTCAGAAATTATTTGATAGTAAACAGAAGGATACTCAACAGATGTTGTTTCAGGAGGTCTATTGTCCCCAAAAACTCCCACAAAATACCATGGAAGATCATTAGGCGGGGCATTTATAGAGCCCGTAAAAATTACTACAATGAAGACAACTCCTAAAATCCCTGCTATAAATTTATTCAATGAGATCACCTCTCTATTCCTAGAGATGAAACTTTTCTACAAATCTCAACGTGTTTTTTCAAATTTTTACCCGTATTTTCATCTGCAATTATTAGTTTTAGCTCCTCTATGTTCATTTTACCGCCAAATTCTCCAAGCATGATAATATCGTTGAGTTTTATAACTCCATATACCGCTGCCAAATTAAAAATGAGCTCTCTAAATTGAAAAGGCGAGGCTGTTAAACTGCTTGGAACCTCGTCAGGAACGTCAAAGAGGAAGTACTCTACCCCCTCCATATTTGCGATATCGGTGAGGCTAATATCTGCTGTAAGAAGTACTGTAAGTACGGGATTCTTTGTGTCGAACCTTTTTATAGCTTTCACGATGATCTCATCACCGTTTTTTCCGTATATTCCTTCCGAGGAGATCTCTATGATATTCTGCTTTAACTTCTCGAATTCCCTCATAGCCAAGTAAGTAGCGACTCTGGATCTCAAATTTCTCCTGTTGCTAAGATGAATAGCAAGCTCACCATTCCAAAAATACTCCATCATGGCTTTAATTTGTGATACTTTAAGTTTATCATTCATAGCTCTCTCTATTTCCTCTTTTACAGTATCCACTAGAACTATTGTTGGTTCTATTGGTAACTCCTCAATAATTCTTGAGAGAAAACGGTGATAGAAAATATTAGTATCCGGAGCAAAAGCTATTCCTTTCTCTAGTTTGATATATGCGTCTAGTTTTTCCTTAAATTCTTCTAGGTTACTGTAATTAATAATGCTAGCCGCAATAAAGCACTCTACAAAGTTTCTGTAATGTGGAACCTCGCCTCTTACATGGCTGGGCGCTCCTCTTATTATACCATATGCTCTATCAAGTGATTTTTTGTCTAGAAGGACTTTAATTCTGTAGCTAGCATCTTCGCTTACGGCTTCTAGAATAGGCAAATCTAGGAACGGATATGAAATCCTTATTAAATCATCACGAAGGAGGTTAAGAAGTACTTGTATTTCGTCTACAGAGATCACGAGTTCCATTTAAATTCCTCCCTAAAGTCACGGAGTAATTGGTTTTGAAGAGGGATCATATAATAGGGTCTATCTGCATGTTCTAGACTCCTAAGGGCCAAATAAAAGATGTGATCTACGCTATATTTAATTCCATAAATTACTGCTGGAACTGCCAGAGCTTTTCGGGCAGAGGTTATTTCTATAGCTATTTTTGCGCCTTTGACTTTTAGATTTTCTAGTATTTCTTCAAAAACTGCTTTTACATCAAGAGGATCGTTCTCTTTAACTACCTTATAAGATATTACGGGATGAAGTCCATAGCTTTGAGAAATCAGGTTTATGGCTTCGATAGTTTTCTTGAGCTTATCTAAGTGAATTTTTTCCAAGATAATATACACCTCGTCGGGATAGTATCCTTTATGCTCCAATACTGCGTAATATGCATTAACTGTGGCCCAAGTAGAGCGTCCTAAAAGAGTGAGGTAGGCTCTCATATTGGTGCACCTAAAGATTATTTTTGAAATGTAACTTTTAAGGGTAACCCTAACCTTATGCAATGATGAAGATCCGAAATCTGAAAAACAGGACCTTATTTGAATACACTTTTGATTACTGCAGTAAGTAATTTAAGTATTAATAGTAAACCATCTATTTATGGAGCAGAAACAGGTGATATCGTTATAAACTATTAAAAGGAGCGACATTATATTTTTTAATAAGTAAATCATTACTGTGCATTTTTTAAATTGAAGAGACAGTTAGGAAGTTTTTTAATATTAGATACTAAGTTTTAGTGTGGGAGTATATGGTTGAGGAGTCATTATAACTTTAAATCTTGTTTGGGGCTGAAGTGTATGGAAGTAGGGATTAGAAACAAAATAATTGTTCAACCGGAAGTTTTTACGGATAGTTATTTACCTGAAAAACTATTTCACCGAGAAAATGAATTTAAGACAATAGTAGATGGGATTATGGAGTCATATGGTAATGAAAACAGCATTGTAATTATATGGGGGACTCCTGGAGTCGGAAAGACCGCAATTTTAAGAAAAAGTTTAATACAATTTGAGAAGGAGTTTAGAAAAGACGCCGTTGTAACATATTATGATGGAATTAGTAAAACTTGCAATACCTTCGGGAAGGTTTTACGTAACCTAGTAAAGAGAATATGGCCTAGTGCTAGGTTAGAAGGAATAAGCGACATCGAAATTGCCAATCTACTAGTAAATTCTCTTAAAACAAAGGAAATAAGTGTCATCGTAGGAATTGACGAAGCGCATAATGTGCTACAAAAGAGCTACAAAGTGTTCGAGTACCTCATGTCTTCCGAAGATGCGGAGGGCAGAATTCATATTCTTCTGGCCACAATTGAAGGACAATGGGTGTATCCCTATATTACTATGAAGGACGTAACTAAAACAAGAACTGTTGAATTAAGATTATACGATGAGGAAGAACTCTTAGATATAATCTCTGATAGGGCAGAGAGGGGCTTGAGGTTAGGATCGTATGAGGAGGACATTTTAGACTATATTGCAAATATTAGTGCCAAAAAAGAGGGTACAGCGAGATTTGCTATTCAATTATTGAGAACATCGGCCGAAATAGCAGAAAACGTTGGAAGAGAAGTGATTACACCTGAAGATGTAAGATATGCAATAGACATTGTTCCGGGATCGATTTCGTTGAGTAAAATTTTGGCTCTAGATTTTAGCGGAAGGTTAACCCTATATGCTGCGTACAGGGCTCTTAGGAACAAAGCCTTTGTTACAATCTCGGATATATATGAGGAACTAAAACAGGTTGCCGAGGAACTTTCCTTGGAGTCAAATAAGACTATAGAAATTCCTGCAAGAACCACTGTTCACGATAGACTCAAAAGTGCCTCTAGGATGGGCTTAATACTCTCTGAAGAAAGAAAAATCAATAAGAAAATTCGTTCTAGGTATTATGTAGACTTTCCAACGGAAAAATTATTTGAGGAACTAAAAAGGAACCTCTTAGAGAGCTTATCTCCTTAAATTTTCTGGTTTTTATTGGCATACAGGATAAACAGGCCAATAATATTTTGGATAATTAAACTGTGATTTTATTCACACCTCTTTGAACACGTCCTGAAACCTTATATTATAGAAAATAAAAGTACAAAATATTTGATGAAAATGAATTTTATTTTTTGAGTAAAGAAAAAATAGATTTTCTAGTTAGAAGTAAAGGTTATAAGCCAAGTATATAGTGTAAATCTAAAAATAGAGGAGAATAATTAAATTTACAAACGTGGTGGCGATGATCTATAAGCAGAGATTTGGTGAGCCGAAAAGAGGTTGGGTGTTATTTATTCATGGACTTGGTGACCACTCGGGAAGATACTTAAAACTAGCTAAGGTCCTTATGGAAAAGGGAATGGGGGTTTATACCTTTGATTTACCAGGACATGGAAAGAGCTCGGGGAAAAGGGGTCACACAACGATAGAAAAAATCATGGAAATTATAGATGAAATAATTGGGGAACTAAAAGAAAAACCGATTCTGTTTGGTCATAGTTTTGGAGGTTTAGTGGCTATAAGATATGCTGAAACAAGACCAGATAAGCCTAAAGGCGTAATTGCCTCCTCACCAATGCTTGGAGAATCTATACTGGTCTCTAATGTCGAAAAAACTCTGGTAAAACTTCTAGGACTTATAGCACCAACTATTACGTGGAATAACAGAATTGTTCCAGAGCTGTTGTCGCGAAATCCGAGAAGCATCCTTTCATATATAAGAGACCCGCTAGTACATAATAGGATCTCAGCAAGGCTTGCAAGAAGTCTTGTAATTAATATGAAAAAAGCTTTTGAAGAGGCGGGGAATATAAAGGTGCCAATATTTATCTTGGCAGGATCTCGTGATGTTATTTCATCCCCAAAGGGATCTCAGAAACTTTTTGAAAGACTAACCTGTGAAAACAAGAAGCTTAGAATTTATGAGGGAGCGTACCATCAAATCTTTGATGATCCTGTTTGGGGTAAAGAATTTCGCAGAGAAGTAATATGTTGGATTGAAGAGCTTATTGATCAAAAATCAAAATAAGCAAGTATCTCATCCTTAAGCTTCTTATAGAATTTCTCGTCAAATCTAATCTTGTGTTTTGCTCTTTTTGAAAGTTTTATGGCTCCTGTAGGACAATTATGAATGCATCCTAAACATAATTCACAATCTTTAGTAGAGAGTTTTGGTGTTGGTGTATTCGGCTGAAAACATCCATGGTAGCATAACTCGACACATTTATTGCAATTTATGCATTTATTTGGGTCAATGTATAGTCTCCTAGATAGTAAAGGAATTAACATTTTACTGAGGATAGGAACCAAAGATAGGGGGACAAGAGAAAACCTCTTTTGAATGAGTTTTTCACATTTTTTGCCCTCTAATGTCAAACAAATAGCTTTTTCCATATTTCTTAGTTTGTTATGGATCTTTGACTCATATCTTTGAAACCTCTTAATGAATCCCAAAGAAGTTAGGGCAAGGTCACTTGCCGGACCTTTGATTTCGATGAAACCACATACTTCGTAATTCTTTTGTTCAAGAATTGTTTTAATCATCTTAAATGAGTTTCCCGAGGTTAATGCACACGTTGCGAAAATAAAAATCAAATGACGCTCTTTTGTTTTTGGGATGTTATTAACAAATTCAATTATGGCTATTGGTGGTCTAAAGAAGTATGTGGGATATCCCAAAACTATTAAATCATACTCAAGGAGTTTGTTGTAATCGTACTCTTTCTTTATGTGTTCTACAGTCACGTCTAATCTTTTCGAAAGAATTTCTCCAAGGATCTCTGCAATAGTTTTAGTACTTCCCGATCCCGAGTAGTATATGATCAAAACTCTCTTCATAGAGACCCTCTAATTAACGTAAATTGGAGGTTACAGTCCATTACGGCAAAAGCATTGATGATACAAGGTTGTTTTAGAGACAGACTCACAGTTGAAGTTCTGACTCCCAAATTATTTCGTCATAGTACACGATTTTCACGTAGACTATTGAGCCTCTTTTATATGTCCCTAAAGAGACCTCCTGCCCCCCAGCTATATAGCCCTCTAAGTTTATTTCAATTCTGTTCCAATTTTCATCGTCTTCTTTTACGTATACTCTAATATCATCCCACGTAATGGGCACTACTTGAACGTTTCTTATTTTCAATATTACTTCAACACCCTCTAAAGTATAGTTGCCCCGTTTAAGATACGCATCTATTTTTGGCATTTGCTCTGGTTTTAGAAAATATTCCAAAAAGACCCGATAGACACCATATCCTAAAGCAATACTTCCTAAAAGGATAGAGGCAACTATAATAGCATACTTTCGGTTTTGACCCATAAATGCTCACGTTTATGAGAACATATAACAAATTTATAGGGAATTATTCCTCTACATAAGCTTTAACAAGAGTAAACATCTCTTTTGTTTTTGGACAAGTGAAATTCTTAATTCTATCTACGATCCGGAGTTTTTTATTATTTAGTATCGTGGGTTTTACACAATAGGAGTAGTACTCACACCTAGGATCGCACTCCGGCGCATTGTACTCAAAAACTGTTCCAAAACTCTTCTTTTGCGGGACAGCTACAAGAATAGGCACCTCAACGACTCGTGCCAGAATGACTTCGGTCTCATCATCAACTAGCAGGCACCTTGTCTTTTTGTCCTTAGGCTCTATTACTTCATATAATGCGCCCTCCTTTAGGTTGCTACAAACGCTTTTGTACTCACACTCCTCACACTTTTCCGAAAGTCCTAGGAAGTAGTATTTGAACCCTCTCACGGCAAATGATCTTTCTAATATTCCAATCTTTTCTTTGTTCAGCATCATATTACACCCGTCCTTTTTGCTAACTTCTTTGCGGCATCTTCTGTAAGCCCAGTTTCTCCTAATATAGTATACCTTTTTCTAATTTTATGTGCTAACGTAAGGGCAGTTATAACATCTTCTGGATCAATGTCTAGGTCATATGCAGTAGTAGGAGCCCCTATGGTTTGGAGTGCTCTCTTAATTCTCTTCCACGAACCCCCGTGCAGATACATCATCATAATAGTACCTATTCCTACGAGCTCGCCATGTAAGGCCTTATCCGGACAGATTCTCGTCATAGCATGCGCAAAGAGATGTTCTGAGCCGCTTGCAGGCCTCGAAGACCCAGCCACGCCCATAGACACTCCCGAAATGGCTAGTGATTTAACAATTATTCTTACGGAATCCTCCAGATTAGGTTTAATAGATTTTATGTTACTCAAAATAATCCTAGCAGCAGTGAGAGATAGCGAAGCTGCTGAGTAGCTAAAATACTCCCCCTTTAGCTTATGAGCAAGGACCCAATCTTTAACGGCTGTGAGATTTCCTATTACATCGGCAGCTCCTGCGGCAGAGTATCTATGCGGGGCCTGTGCGATAATTGATGAGTCTGCCAGAATTGCTATAGGA
>CBEVQP010000022.1:0-13439 GCA_965552035.1 uncultured Thermoplasmata archaeon
TTTAGGAATGTTTCTAGGAGCAATCTCTTTTGACTCACACTTAAACCTTTTCAGAAACCCCGTAAAGAATTTAAAGAAATTCTTTAACAAAGAAACAATTACGCTTATTTTGATACCTCTTGTATTCTCCGGACTTTACCTTTTAATGACTTATTACAGCAGAGTATTTTCTATAAGAGCAACTCACAACTATCTTTTTACAGCAATTTCTGCTATAACTGGTACCGGATTCTCAGTTTCAGATGTATCTCAATACTCAGAATTATCAAAAGTGACCCTCATCGTCCTTATGGTTATAGGAGGTTGTTATGGATCAACGTCTTCAGCAATTAAGATCTTCAGACTAATAATACTTTGGGACATTCTCGTGTGGATAGTAAGAAAAGCATCATACTCCCCTAATGTGATAGTTCCGCTAAGAGTGTTGGGTAGACAATACAAAATTGATGAACTTATGAACTCCCTTGCATATGTTCTTTTATACATCCTTTCCCTCTTGACGGCTTCTATGATTCTTATGACGATTTTAGGTAATAGTTGGAGCTTTGTCGATGTATTCTTTGAAGTGGCATCTGCCCAGGGAAATGTAGGTCTTAGTGTGGGAATTTCTGGGCCTAGTATAGATGTAGGCTCAGCGCTAGTTCTAATAATTGTTATGCTTTTAGGACGTTTAGAAATAATCCCATGGATCGTGTTCTCATATGAGCTCATAAGAGTATGTACTAGGCGCCCCCTCAAGGCTTAATCTTATTTTAGATCTTTTATGTTCAATGACACTTCTTTTTAATCAAACATAAGACTTTTTGAGATCCGTAAAAATGTTTATAAGCAATACCTCAGCTTATGTTTTCTAAGTACAATTGTTTGGAATGGTGTTTCTATGGAAGAAAATTTTGAATATCCGGAATATAAAGAAGAGCTGGACCGTGCTCTGTCCTTATTTTATGAGGGCAAAGTCGACGAGGCAATATCAGAAATAGAGAATATTATGCAAGAATATGGAGAAAATCTTGATCTAGCTATATGGAAGTCGTATATGCTAGCGTCTTCAGGAAGAACTGATGAGGCTTATAATTATCTCAAAACGTTAGAGGAGGATCTGGGATCACATTCGGAGTATTGGACTCAAAGAGGTTATACGCTTCTTTTTGCTGGAAATCTTATGGATGCCATAGGTGAATTTAAGAAGGCATTGGAGATTGACGAAAAATCTTATCATGCTAGTATAGGGTATGCATACTCATTTTATCAATTAGGTGTCATGGGACTTGTAGAAAAGTCTGAACTAAATGAATGTCTCAGAATTTTACAAGAAAGAGAGAAAGAGGGCTGGGATACTGGAGAACTAAGTACTTTAATGGGGCTTTTGTATAATCTGTTGGAAGAAAAGAAAGAAGCCTTAAACAAACTTAAGGAAGGTTTCTTGAAAGGAACCAAGGAAGCATTAAGCTCAATTGTCCAGATTTCTAGTGATCTTGGAGATTTTAAAACAATTGACGAGCTTTTAGCAGAGGGTTATGATTATCTAACTCTTGAAAGGACTTTATGGGAACACTTACGAGATCCAGAAAACGCCTTAAAGTTGATTCTTAGACATCTTTCTACGGAATACTCAGATGATAGCGCGGTAATGGGCATAAACATCTCATTTGAAACGCAAAATTATGACGCTAGTGAGAAAATACTTCAAAAGTATTTAGAAAAACACCCTGATGACACTTTAGCTAAGAGACTCCTTGGAGAGGCCAAGGCATATTTAAACAAATATGAAGAAAGTCTTAAGATTCTAAAAGAAATTGAAGAACAATATCAGAATGATTCAACTTACAAAAATGTCCTAGGATTCGTTTATTATAATACAGGAAAAAAAGATTTGGCGCTGAAATGCTTTAAAGAATCTACTGAACTTGATCCAAAGAATGCATCTGCGTGGACTAACTTGGGAATCTTCTATTATGAGGAAGGAGAGTTTGAAAAAGCAAAAGAATGTTTAGAGAAGGCTATAGAAATAGCCCCAGACATAATAAGCGCAAAGTATTATCTTGCATTAATTTATAAAGAACTTGGAGACACAGAAAAATATGAAAAAATAATTGATGAACTCGGAATTTTTGGACAAATACTCGATGCTGGCAACTTATAAGACAATCTTTACACAACATCGCTAGAAGGAGCTGCTCCTTAAGGTAAAGAAGACTTTAGAAGCTCTTTAGGAACCCAATATTTTCCACTTTTTTCTTCGTCCATTTCTTTTAGAATCTTTACAGCTTCAAGACCTACCTTTATCAAATCGTCTTGAGGAACTAGTTCGAATTCGTCCGTTATCCTATTGGCTAACACTAGTGAAACAGCTCCTGCTCTAAGGCCAAAAATTGATGACAATGTAAATAAGGTGGCAGCTTCCATTTCGAAATTAAGAACTTTTGCCATTCTTAGATCCTCTATAAGATTCTTTGCGAAGGAAGGCAAATAATTACCATAACCTGGTCTTTGTTGTCCAACATAGAAGGAATCTGTAGAGGCAGTTATGCCGACATGATATCTTACACCAACGCTCTCTGCAGCTGCAATAAGGGCTACTATTACCTCGTAGGAGGCAGCTGCAGGATATTCTGTGATTACATACTGTTTAGATGTGCCATCAAACCTTACTGCAGCACTGGAGATGACGAGATCACCTATTTTTATTCCCTCCTGTATTGCCCCACATGTGCCTATACGTATAAGCGTATGTGCGCCTATACGGGCAAGCTCCTCAACGGCTATGGCCGTGCTGGGACCTCCTATGCCGGTGCTCAGCACGCCCACTTCAACACCCTTATATACGCCCTTTCCGCTCTTATACTCCCTCTTGAAGTTAATTATTTCTCCGTTCTCGAGGAACTTGAGTACAATATCTACTCTTCCTGGATCCCCGGGCAATAAAACATATCCCGGAATCTCTCCTGGAGCAAGGCCGATATGATAAATTTTTTCACCTATTTTTGGCTCTTTTGCAGAAGTTTTCATAGGATGACCTCCAGATACAAGTGCTATAATAAAAATGTTTGAATTCAGCTTAATATATTATTTTCTTTGATCTTTTGAAAAAATATTCTCTTACTGTCTTCAAGAGCCTTAATGGCAGGTAAACTTTCTCCTGCTATAAAGCTTATCATCGCTCCACCGCCAGTGCTTACATGATCAAAGAATCCCTCCATTTTTAGCTGCTCGATTACAGAAGTAGTGTGTCCTCCTCCAGCTACTTTATATGCCTTTGTACGTGCAATTTCATTGACAATTTCATATGTGCCCAGAGCAAATAGTGGGAACTCATATGCCCCAAATGGACCATTAAATAAAATGGCGTCTGCTCTTCTAATAACTTCCTTGTATTCCAATATTGTGCCTAAACCAATGTCTAATGCAGGACCCTCAATTTTTGCGGTTTCTGAAACTTCAACTTCGTATCTAGTGCCATCTTTGTTTATTGCAAGGTCTATAGGTACATAGATTCTGTCTTTATATTCCTTCAAAAGCGATCTTGCCGTTTCTATTAGCTTTTGAATATCGCGAGCATTTTTTTCAAGAATTTTCTTATTGTCTTTTCCTATATCCACTCCCTCTGCGTATAGAAACACTAGTCCTACTAAGCCACCAGTAACAATTGCATTATAATCGAACTCTGTTAGAAGTCTTTTTGCAATTTTTATTGAATCATCAATTTTTGCACCGCCTAGGGCCGCAAGTTTATAGTTAGCTTTTATCTCTAATACCTTAGAAAGAGATCTTATCTCCTTCTCCATAAGAAGACCGGCAGCAGAGGGTAGAAGGTACGGGAAGGCTGTTATAGAAGGTTGAGATCTATGGGCTGCAGCAAATGCGTCATTTACATAAAATGTGGCTACAGAACTCAATCTTCTGACAAAGAGTGCT
Source organism: uncultured Thermoplasmata archaeon (assembly GCA_965552035.1). Classification (GTDB taxonomy): domain Archaea; phylum Thermoplasmatota; class B47-G6; order B47-G6; family B47-G6; genus B47-G6. The sequence goes on from CBEVQP010000022.1 coordinate 3,916, forward strand.
CTTTTTTGTTTTTCAATGGGGGCGTTTTCTAATACCATCTCTTCGGAATTAAATCGAACATTCTCCAAAAGAATAGCTTCTCCGGGTTTCATTTCTTTTATCTCTCTCAAAACTCTTGAGCTGGCAATCTCGTCAACATATTTTATCGGTCCAACATACTTAGACAGTATTTCCGAATGCTCTTTAAGAAATGTGAAATCCGACGCTCCGGGCCTGCTTTGATGTGCTAAAATTACAACTTTTGCATCATTAGCAATTAGGTAAGATATCGTGTCTGTATGAGACCTCATTCTATAATCGCTTAGAACCTCTCCGGTTTCAGGGTCTACAGGGGAGTTTATGTCAATCCTTAGAATTACGATTGAATTAGAAACATTGAAGTCTCTTAGTGTCCAAATGTCCATAGTCTCTCACCTTGGGCACATAGGATAGCTTTCCAGCTCTTGAAAAACACATCTATACACTATGAGTGTTTGATAATTATTTTCAAAGAAACAGTATCTCTCAAGAGAGTATTGTTTTTGTAAGATAATAAAACGGAAAAGAAAATAATAAGGTGAAATAGAAGGTTACTCTTCACCGGAGAGAAGTAACATTATGGCTTCTGCGGGATTTCCTCCCGCTTTTTTAAGAGCTTCTATGGCCCTCTCTCGTGAGACGTTGGCTTTTTCTATAACTATTTGAATATCCTCTTCAGAGAATGTTACTTCAGAAACGGGACTTGTTATATCGTACTTTCCTATAATTTGAAAGAGCTCACCTTCTGGGGACTTCATTATAGTCACAGCAGGATTTTTAAATATGATTTTTCGGTCCTTAGTCTTTATAATAACCTCCTCAACATCTTTTAGCTCCTCGATGTTTATTCCAAATTGTTTCATCAGCGCTCTTAATTGTCTAGGATTTAATCTACCCGGAAACAATTTTTACACCCCACGTTTAACCTCCTGAGACAGGAGGCATGAATGCTATTTCATCTCCATCATTAACCTTACTATCTAGGCTTGCGTAAACATGATTCTTGGAAGTAAGAATGTCGCCATTCTCAATGAGTTCTATAAGTTGTGGAAACCGAGTTGATAGTATTTCTGCTACGTCTCTTATGGTCATACCTGGTTTGTACTCTATAAATATTTCTCTTGTACCCATCTTTTCTGCCAGGGTGCTGAAAAACCTTACTCTTATTCCCATATTACGCACCTGTTTACACAGTAATTTAACTTAATAAATCTCCAACATAATTTATATTATCAATTTTTGGCATTTGACTCTTAATTCATTAGCTCAGTCCTATTACAATAATGTTTGGTGAGAAATATGAACCCCGTTATAGTGATAACCACATGTCCGAAGGGTCAAGGAGAGAAACTAAAGAGAACTATTGTTGAAAACAAATTAGGAGCGTGCGCCTCTTCATTTAGCGTTAGTAGCTCGTACTGGTGGAAAGGCGAAATAGTTTCAGAGGAAGAAGACCTCTTAATAATAAAAACTATTGAAGAGAAGTTAAAAGATCTTTATGAAGTTTTTAGGAGCGAGCATCCATATACGGTCCCCGAATTTTTAGTAATCCCTGTAAAAATCTTAGGTCCTTATTATGATTGGCTTAAGGAAACCCTTTCAAATGAGTGAGTTAGAATGCCCACTATTACGTTCGTTGGGACTGGTGGAGGCCGTTTTGTAACAATGACACAGAAAAGGTTAACAGGAGGATTGATTTTTGAGGAAGACAAGACAATTATTTCAATAGATCCTGGACCTAGTGCAGCAATCGGATATAGGATCTTTGGAATACCTATCTGGAGAGTTTCGGGAGTCATTGTTACACATGGGCACCCGGACCACTATTCTGAGGCAGACGTGGTAATTGAGGGCATGACAAGAGGTGGAATCAAAAAGAATGGATTTTTGGCAATCTCAGAGTATATGCACAGGCTTGGGTATGGAGTATCTCCTTATCATAGAAAGGTTGTCTCTGAGTATATCGTAATGAAGGAGGGCATGAGCTTTACTCATAGAGGAATAAATTTTAAGATCTTCAAAACAAAACATACGGAGCCTACTACTGTTGGCCTAAAAATTAATGTAAAAAACCATAAGATAGTATATGTGGCTGACACCGCCTTTTTTGATGGGCTAAAAGAGATAATCAATGACTCAGACTTGGTGATACTTCCAGTAACACTTCCCCGAAGAGTTTCGTTACCCCATCATTTAAACACAGAGGATACTGCAAAACTATTAACAAGCGTTGATATAAATTTATGTATAATAACGCACTTTGGATTAAAGATGATAGAAAGTGATCCAACAAAAGAAGCTGAATGGTTGAGAAAGACTACAGGTCAAGATGTTATCGCAGCATTTGATGGCATGAGAATAGAGTTGTAGGTGGTTATATGGATGTAAACATGTTAAAATCGATAGAGAGAAAATGGCAAAAGGCATGGAAGGAGATGGACATATACCGGTTTGATCCTAAATCAGAGAAGCCGATTTATAGCATCGACACTCCTCCAAGATATGCATCGGGAGTACTTCATATAGGCCACGCAACTCATTACACACACATCGATATGGTTGCGAGATATAAGAGAATGCGCGGTTATAATGTGTTTTTCCCACTTTGTTATGATGTAAACGGGATTCCCATTGAAGAGAGAGTTGAGAGGGCCTTAGGAATTACTAGACTCCAAATAGAGAGACATGAATTTATTAAACTCTGTAAAAAGTTTGCGGACGAAAATATCGAAAAAATGACAGAACAATACGAAAGATTAGGAATATCGATGGATGATTCAATATATTATAGAACGGATGACCCTGAATTTAGGAAATATACTCAAATTGCCTTTTTAAGGCTTTATAAGAAGGGATTAGTGTACAGAGGAACATTTCCCATAAATTGGTGTCCCAGGTGTCTTACAGCGCTTGCTGATGCTGAAATAGAATACAAAGAGAAAGATACAGTTTTGGCGTATATTAAATTTAAAGTAAAGGAAACCGGAGAAGACATAATAATTGCTACTACTCGTCCAGAGCTTCTTGCTGCTTGTCAGGCAGTGGCTCTTCATCCTAAAGATCCTAGAGCTGAGAAGCTTAAAGATAAACATGCCATTGTTCCTATATATGAAAAAGAAGTTCCAATACTTCTCGACGAAAACGTAGATCCTGAGTTTGGATCTGGAGTGGTTATGATCTGTACTTTTGGAGATAAGGATGACGTAAAGTGGGTCATGAAATACGACCTTCCAGTGGACATCGTAATTAATGACACTGGTCACCTCACAGAAAAGGCTGGAGAATTTGCTGGACTCAAGGCAGAAGAAGCAAGAAAGAAAATAATTGAGAAGCTAAAAGACCTAAATCTAATAACAAAAATCGAAGAAATTAAGCACAACGTGGCTAGTTGTTGGCGTTGTGGAACCCCAATAGAAATACTCTCGAAAGAACAATGGTTCATAAAGATTACGCCCTTTAAAGAGGAGATTAAGAAAGTTGCCCGAGAAGCTAAGTGGTACCCGCCTTTTATGATAAAGCGCCTTGATGAGTGGGTAGACTCTTTGGAGTGGGATTGGGTAGTTTCTAGACAGCGATATTATGGAACTCCAATTCCCGTATGGATTTGTAAGGATTGTGGCCACGTCGTACCAGCTAAAGAAGAAGACTGTTATGTGGACCCCACAATTGACCCGCCACCAGTTGAGAAGTGTCCAAAGTGTGGAGGTGAGTTGGTAGGGTGTGAAGACGTATTCGACACATGGATGGATTCCTCTGGAACTCCACTTTATAATGCATTCTGGCTTAGGGACGACGAATTATTCAAGAAGTTATATCCTATGAATCTAAGGCCCAATGCTCACGACATAATAAGAACGTGGGACTTTTACTCCATTGTACGTGGGTGGTTTGAGACTGGTAAGAATCCTTTCAAAGAATTCATGATTGACGGGTTTATCTTAGCGCCTGATGGCAGACCAATGCACTCACATTTAGGAAATGTTGTGGATCCTTTAGAAGTTATAGAAGACTATGGAGCTGAGGCATTGAGATACTATGCAGCAACGTGTTCACTCGGAGAAGACAACGCTTTTAGGTGGCAAGATGTAAAGAGAGGAGTGAGGTTCGCTATAAAGATCCTAAATATAGGTAAGTTCGTTGGCGAAGCTATAAAAGGATGGGAACCAAAAGAAATCCAATGGGAAAATCTGCATACTGTAGATAAATGGATATTAAACCTATATTCGAAAGTTGTAAAGCAAGTTACAGAGGCAATGGATAACTTTAGGTTTGATAGAGCATTGAAAACGATTGAAAAGTTCGCCTGGAACGTATTTGCTGATGAGTATATAGAAATGGTAAAATATAGGGTATACACGTTGAGGGACGATGCAGCTTTATACACCCTCTATACAGTAACCCTAGGAATAACTAAAATGCTGGCACCACTTTTGCCCCATGTGACCGAGGAAGTGTATCAAAACTACTTTAAGGACTTTGTAAAAGAAAAGAGTATTCATATAACTTCATGGCCTGAACCCATTAAAGAGGACGAAGAGGCTGAGAAGACAGGAGATCTTATAAAGGAGATTATAGCGTCCATCAGGAGATGGAAAGCATCCAAAGGATTATCGCTGGCTACAGAGTTATCTGCAATAGTATTGTCTGGCAATATAGAAGGCCTTGATCAAAAAGATCTGGAAGATATAAAACATGCAACGAGAGCAAGAGAAATATCCGTTGTTTCAAAGGAAAAGATAAAAGAAAAAATTGTTGAAATTAAACCCAATTATAAACTTCTTGGGCCTGAATTTAGAGAAAAAGCAAAAATTATTGCACAAAAAATTAAAGAGGGTAAGCTTACAGAAAAGGGACTAGAGATCGAAATTGACGGAGAGAAGATTGTGTTAGCACCAAAATATTATGACGTCGTGAAAGAGCTCTACGTTGAGGATTTAGAAGTCGACGATGTAATAAGCATCCCCTCCCACGAAGTTCTTATAGGGCTGAGACGCTAAGCTCTCTCATAAAATTTTTATTTTTTAAATTAAATTTATCAATAGAGCCCCCGTTCTTGTGCGATAAATTAACCTATGAGAACATCTTTCAGAAATCTTGTAAAGAATACTTGGTGAAATTTATGCCCAGAAAGAGATCTTCAGCATTTGGTATGAGGTATGTAATACTTCTTCTCTTATCCTTTGGAAAGTTACATGGTTATTCACTAATAAACTTGATTAAGGAACTAAAAATTCCTGGAATAAGTCCAAGTCCCGGAAGTATTTATCCGATTCTCAAAAAACTAGAAGAAGAAGGCCTTGTAACGGTAGAAAAGGTAGGTAGAAGGAAATATTATAAATTAACGGAGCGCGGAAAGGGTTATATCAAAGCAGAAGCAGAGCTTATGCTTGCATTTATAATGCTACTAGAGGAACTCCATAAAAAGGCTATTGAAAAGCTCTCGACTGAAAAGGAAGATATACGAGGCATCGAAGAAGTCGAAATGCTAATTATGGATATGATAACAAGACTGAGAAAAGTTTTAATGGAAATAAAAAAGGCAAAAGATTAACTCAACCTCTTTTTCACGTAGTCAAGAACGAAACTTATAAGTTCGTTCCGATTGTTCACTACAACTATTTTACTGTTATTTTTGATCTCTTCAGGAACATTTTTTCCATTGGAAACAAATATCCCAAGATCTGCAGCTAAGAGCATAGGGATATCGGATTCACCATCTCCTGCAGAAATGATTTCAATACTATCGTACTCGTATAGGTAAAGGCTCTCTAGTACTCGTAGCGCTCTTCCCTTATCTGTGTTACCTATTACAGTGATAAGTTTTGAGCTTTTATATATGTTTAAATTCAGATAGTTTACAACAGTATTGATAAAATCGGACTCTTTTGGAAATCCTCTCACTATTACTTCAGAGTACTCTCTTTCTTGCGCCCATTTAGCCATCTCTAGTGGTAGGCCGGTTATTTCAGAAACCTCTTCGGGGGAGATTTATGAGAATCTTCTAAGGGTGACGTGAGAGATTCGCTCGTAATCGTCTAGGATTTTACTTAACATTTTTGATGGCAATCCCAACTCTATAACATCATAGCCTTCGATTGTTTTATCTTTTGGAAATTTTGATGAAAAATAATTTTTTGGAATAAATACTGCACATCCTACCTCGACGACAAATGGCTCATTAAGGCCCAATTTATTTCTGTAATACTCTTGCTCTTTCCTAGTTTTACTAGAAGAAAAAATCACTGAAATGTTATATTTTTTTAATTTTTGAATAAATTCTTCGATAGGTCTATAATCATACGTTTCATCGAGTAGAGTACCATCAAGATCTGTAATGAAGAGTATCTTTTCTTTCAAGACAGTCCACCTCAAAATCGACAATCACTAGTTGTTATATCATTTCTAAAACATAAATTTAAACCTCAATTTTATATTAGGTTTGCAATTATCTAAAAGTGATGACTAAAGACATCGAAGAAAAAATAAGAGCATTGGAAGAGGAACTAAAAAGAACTGAATATAATAAAGCCACAGAACATCATATTGGGAAACTAAAGGCAAAAATAGCCAAATTAAGAGAAGAACTTGAAAAAAGGAGATCTCAGGGCAGAGGAGGATTAGGATACGATATAAAAAGAAGTGGAGATGCATCCGTAGCTATAATAGGCCCTCCTAGCGTTGGAAAGAGCTCTTTGATGAATGTACTTATCGGAAAGGAAATAAGCCCTGTAGGCCATTATGCGTTTACCACGGTTAGGGTAATTCCAGGAATGCTTGAATATCAAGGAATAAATATACAACTTCTAGATTTGCCCGGGATATTAGAGGGAGCAAGTCGAGGGAGAGGGGAGGGCCGAAGGGTATTATCAGTTGCAAGAGCAGCGGATATGATCGTGGTTGTTTTAGACGTTTATACTTATTCTATGGCGGACATAATTATGCAAGAGCTGTTTAATGCAGGGATTAGGCTTAATAAAAAAAGGCCAGACATAAAAATTAGAAAGACAGGTACTGGTGGTATTAATATCTTAGCACCGCAAGATTTACGTCTAGATAAAAGCACTATAAAGGAAATGCTTATCGAGTTAGGTTACCACTCCGCTGAAGTAATAATTAACGATAAAGACGTAAGCTTAGAGGATGTTATTGATGCAGCATTTGGAAATAGAGCATATATTCCAGGAATTTTAGTAGTTAATAAAGTGGATTTAATAGATAAGGAATATGTCAAAGAAATTGTAGAATACTTAAAAGAAAGAAATCTACTTAATGATACAATTTTTGTTTCAGCTTTAAAAGGCACTAATGTGGATATATTAAGGAATGAACTCATAAGGAGACTCTCTCTAGTTAGGATTTATCTTAAGCCACCTAATGGTGAACCCGATTATGAAAATCCATTAGTGCTTAAATCACCTGCAAAGATTTATGACGTATGTGAGAAGTTAGGCACACAATTTGTAAAGCACTTTAACTATGCATGTGTATGGGGCAAAAGCGTAAAGTATCCTGGCCAACGGGTTAGCATTGAACACCAGCTTTGTGATGGTGACGTAGTAACAATATATCTAAAAAGGAGGGTATAATGTTGAAACTCAGATGGGAAGATGTTTGGGAGGCCATAAGGGTGGTTCCTATATCCCAGAGGTCTTTCGTGGTTTCTCATGCTACAAAGCCATTTGAGTTGTTGGTTTCAGTGATTCTTTCTCAAAATACAACAGATCGAAATGCCATAAAGTCTTTAAAAATACTGAAAAGGGCGCTAGGAGAAATAACGCCAGAAAATATACTAAAAACAAATATAAACGAATTAGAGAAACTAATTAAGCCTGCAGGATTATATAAACAAAAAACTGAATCAATAATTGATGCTGCTAGAAATTTTTTGGATTTAGGCGGAGAAGAAGAGTTTCTTAAAATGGGGTATGAAGAAGCACGTAATTTTTTATTAAAAATTAGGGGCGTAGGTAAAAAAACTACAGATGTAGTGCTATCAATAACCCATAAAGCGCCAGTTTTTCCCGTAGATACTCATATAAGAAGAATAACCAAGCGTTTGGGTTTAGTTGATAAAAATGATTACGATAAAATTTCTAGGGTATGGTTAGAAATAGTTCCCAAGGAAAAGTATATAGAGACTCATAAAAGGCTTATTGCATTTGGTAGGTTAATTTGTAGAGCAAAAGATCCTAGATGCGATATTTGCAAACTTTCTAGATTCTGTAAGTATGCCAAAAATAAAAATAAAATAGAGTCATAAGAGACCAGATAATTCAGAAAGGAGTTCTGGGTATTTTCTTTCTATTGCCTTTAATATTTCATAGGTACTAATTTTCGTAAAGTCATAGTCCTTTAGTGCGTCTACAGCTTTGTTTAGCACCTCATCTGAAAGCTTTACGAAGATATCTTTTGCCAAGTAATTTCTGAGAAGCTTTTCATAGAGCCTCCTTTTCCAAGCATCTTCATATCTTTTAAGGAATTCTTTTGAGTAGTTTCCGGCTTCAATAGCCTCTGCGGCGATTTTACCTGCAGCTTTACCAGATATTATCGCGTTAATAATTCCCCCACCAGTTAGCGGATCAATAAGTCTAGCAGCATCACCGACAAGCATTACATTATCAGTATATGAAGGCTCAAGGGGTTTTGAAACAGATACAGCACCACTAATTACTGCTATAACCTTGCCTTTGTATTCTGGATGTTCCTTTATGAATTTATCCAAGAGATGCTTTGGTTTATCCTTTTCTGATTGTATTCTAGAAAGAAGTACTCCAATACCAACATTAGCCTCGTTTTCGCTTTTAGGAAAGACCCATACGTAGCCTCCTGGAGCTACCTCATTACCGACAAAGAATTCTGCATAGTCTGGATCAAAATTACCGCCAGTGATTCTATATTCAAAAGTTACGTTAATGTCTTTTGGCAAAAGTCTTGTTTTTAGTCCTACCCACTCGCCTACAAGGGACTCAAAACCGTCTGCGCCGATAACTATAGGGCTTTTTACTTCATGAACCTCTCCAAAACATCTAATCTTTGTTATCATCTCATTTCCGCTTCTTTCAATATGCTTTGCTATAGTCCTAGTATAAAGCTCACTACCAGCATCTACAGCCATTTTTGCGAGATATTGATCGAACAAATCCCTGTGGATTATGTAGCCCACTTCATTACCAGCCATAGATGCATCTAAAGTTATAAACTCGCCCGAAGGAGCGTAAATTTTTGCTCCTACAAGCTCGTTTGCTATCCACTCCTTTTTTGGAGTAATGCCAGCGTCTTGGAGACCCTCTTTACCTACACCTTCGGCACATCTTATGGGACTACCCACTTCTGCTCTTTTTTCGATAAGGAGGACATCTAAACCTGCTTTTGCTGCTGCGTAAGCTGCAGAAGATCCGGCTGGACCTGCACCGATTACAACCACATCATATTTTTCTTTGAACATAAAAATCACCTCTCGACTTTTATGGCACCTACTGGACACGCTTTTTCACATATTTGACAAA
>CBEVQP010000023.1:0-13357 GCA_965552035.1 uncultured Thermoplasmata archaeon
AAGGATTTTCGTCAGAGGACATAAGTGAAATCCCCCTCTTAAAGGTTGAGGAAATATGGAATCAAAGTTTAGTCGATTCAAGATTTGATTATTTAAATTCGTTCACATAATAATGTGGAATTGATGGAGTTGAAGCATTAGAAGAATATGGTAAAAAGTATTTTTAGATTGTTGTGTTTGACATAGGATATCAATGTAATCACGCAAATATTTAAAGAATTATAAACCAGAAAACCAATTATATTTGTCGTCTCTTTAAAAAATCCTCGACAATTTTGCGTAAAGCTCATACCAAAGTTTAATATATTATTTATAGTTTGGTGTTGAGAGAATGCGAAATTCATTTGGTGAGTAAAATGTTCTTTCTTAAAGTACCTCTTGACAGGGTACCAGTACTTATAGGCAAAGAAGGAAAAGTAAAGAAGTATATTGAAGAAATGACTGGTGTTAAGCTCCAAATAAATTCTAAAACTGGAGATGTAATTATAGATCCTCAAAACCATCCATATGAAGCTTTTAAGGTTAAGAACATTGTTACCGCCATTGGATATGGATTTTCTCCTAAAGATGCTATGAAGTTGCTAAATGACAATTATATGATTGAAATTATTGACGTAAAAGATTATACGAGGAAGAAACAAAGAATGGTAGAGCTTTTGGGTCGCGTAATTGGAAGACGTGGAAGGGCCAAGAAAGAGTTAGAAGAGCTTACAGACACGAGTATAAGTGTGTATGAGCACTATGTAGCGATTATAGGAGAATATAACAATGTAGACATCGCAAGAAGGGCTGTTGAAATGCTTCTTAAAGGGTCTATGCACGAGTCCGTGTTTAGGTATGTGAGAAACGAAAAGAAGAGAAGAGCGTTCCAAGAGGCAGGGTTATATGCATATTACGAACTTATAAATAAAGAGTAATGAAGCCCAGCCACACCTATTTTTAGAACTTTTGTAGGAGGTAAATGAAATCGTATGGGTGTGGGTAGACTATAGAGAGGAAAGATCCGATGTTCCGAAGTTCTTGAAGCTTTTAGGAGCCTATATTATTACAGATAATCTTCCTGTTGGAGACTACTCCGTTAGTAAAGACGTTGCTATTGAGAGGAAAACAATAAACGACTTTATATCATCAATAATTGAAGGCAGACTTTTTGATCAGATAGATCGTCTAAGAAAAGTGCCTAGACCATATTTAGTTATAGAAGGCACTTACTCTGAAGTATATAAAAGAAAGTTTTCTGAAAATGCTTTTTGGGCAGCAATAATAAGCCTTACAGAATACGGAATTTTTGTGGTACATACAAATAGTGCAGAGGAAACTGCAAAATTCATCTATAATCTGGGCAGAAGAGTGCAGGAATCAGAAAAAAGAGGAGAGATCCCGAAGGTTTTAAGGCCAAATATAAAAAAGAAGAAGAGAGATGAGTATGGCGTGGCAATTAGCATATTAACATCATTACCGCATATTGGTGACAAGAAGGCCAAGGAAATCCTTAGGAAGTTTGGGAGTTTGAGGAGATTTTTTAATGCAAAACAACAAGATATAGAAGCATTATTGGGAGAAAAAAGAGGAAGAGATGTTTACAGAGTTATTAATTACGAGTTTAAACTCTCAAAGGATAAGAAACAACCAAGCCTTTTTGACCTTGACCAAGGGGAAGAAGAATAATGTCTCTACTATGCTTGAAAGGTTTATTTTCTGACTTCAAGACAATGTTAAAATATGTGTATGAGTTTCTTTAACTTGGTGATGACTAGGAGGTGAGCTGAGCATTTGCAATGATGATGGTTTCAGCATGCTGATAACTCTTCTAGTTTTCATTTTTAAGTACTCAAACGTTTTATACTAGTTTTCTCATAAAGGCTTTTTAGGGGTGACCGTTTTATGATGGCAAAACATCCGCTAGATCCTATTAAAAAACCTCTTAGCAAAGATGAAATTGCTCAAGCACTTAGATATGCTATAATTGCTGAGTTAGATGCAATCAACATGTATCTTCAGATTGCAGAAGCTATTGAAGATGAAAAGATAAAAGAAGTTTTTAGAGACATAGCAAGAGAAGAGAAAACACATTTTGGTGAGTTTTTAACTGTTCTTAAAGAGCTAGATCCAGAATTGGCTGAAGAGATTAAAAAAGGTGAGGAAGAGGTTGCTGAGATTTTTGAACAGGACTAAGCAATCAATAACTGCCAAGATAATGCGCTAGAATATCTTCCCCTAACACTTCTATTACATATTTTTTATGGTCAACGTCTAGTTTGTATCTTCTCTTAAAGTAATTTACTACGTTAATGATATCCCTTACTACCCAGCGATATGCCATGGGATGAGACAGAGGAACTCCTTGGCCGACATCAATGATTACGTAGTTGTCTTCACCCCTCATTAGCACGTTATACTCGCTCATATCCGCATGAACAAAACCATTCTCGTATAACGTTTTTATATCATTTATCAGCGATTCCATAAACTCTTTAGGATTTTCTATCAGCACATCTTTGAGTCTTGGAGCTGGCAGATCATCTATGCCTATAAATTCCATCACGAGTATGTTGTCACGATATGCATAAGGTTTTGGCACGGGAACACCAGCTTCATAAAATTCCTGCAGATTTTTGAACTCCTTTTGGCACCAGAGATATATTATATGCGACCTCTTTCTTCTGATATGTCTAAACCTAGGATCACCGTCAATATAAGGTATCATATCTTTGAAAAGCGTCGTATCTTTCTTGTAGATTTTCACAGCCACGGGAAAACCTGCAGAGTCTTTTCCCTTAAAAACAAAGGCCTCTTTTCCCATAGAAATAGTGGAAGTAAGCTCTGAAAGATATCCTTTATTAACTAATTTAGCAAGAGCAAGAAGGGTGGGTTTATCAAAAACCCAGTTCTCAATTTCTCGGTCTTCAATAGTTTTCTCTTTTCTAAATCTTTTGGGCATTATTTCTTTTAAAAGCTCCTCCTCAATTTCATAAATCTCTTCGTTCTCTTCATTAACCATGTGATGCCATCACCGTTAGCACTCTAAAGCTAGAGCGATTGTTTCTGGAAGCAAATTCTTTCTCTTTAGGTTGCATGCTTGCACTCTTGTATATCTAAACATAACATCTGCTTTCTCAGGCTGGAAGTCCCACGGTTTAATTATAAGCAGGTCCCCTACTTTTATCCACATCCTTTTTATCATTCTTCCAGGAATTCTTGCGAGCCTAGGTTTGCCGTCTTCACAAATCACTCTGAGGTGATTTCCACCGAGCATTTCGTCGGCTATTGCAAACATCTCTCCATTATCTCTGTCTGGAAGAGGAACCCTAATTACCTCTCCTTCTGGAATGCCCTCAGCAGTTTCACCTCTTATTTCAATTTCAGGTCTTTTCTTTGCCATGATCATCACCTCTTGAGAATGTTAATATTTTGATATTCATTTTAAGATATTAACCAAACACGGACTTATAATATGAATGGATGACACATTGGTTCAAGGATGAAGGTTTTACACGTTTCGAGAGGTAAGGTGGACATAGAATGTCGAAGATCATCGAAGAAAAAGGAAATATTGTTATAAAAGGTAAAGGTTGGGAAAGAATTTGGAAAGCAACAGGTTTTGGAAGACCGGAAAAGAATATGCTTGTTTTAACTCCTGAAGAGGCTTTAGCATTAAAAATTCTAGGAAGAGCTGAGTTTGATGGGGGCTTAAGGAAAAAAGGTTGGAACATTGTTTTAGGGAACAAAAATGCCTTTAAGAGGATAATAGCTCTTTTAGATCTTGTTGGAAGACGCGGGTATAAAGGACATGTGGGTCCCGAACCTTATGACATCTCTCTTTGGAAACGATCAGAATCTCCTAGTAAATCGGTTCCTAAGATTCGGGTGAAACTTTTCTATGATTATGAAGATATAAGTGTGAATGAGCTCTCGTCCCTCCTAAGGTCAGCAATATTTAACAAAAAACAATTTATGATTGGTATCGTGGACGAAGAGGGCGATATAGTTTATTATGAGGTCAAAATAGCAAATCCTATTGGCGGAATGTCCTTAGAAATTAAAGGTAGTTGCGATATTACCTTAATAGGTGATAGAGGAGTCTTAAACGGAGGATATTCGGATATTTTGGAAAGTTTCTTCGGAAAAATTTTGTTTGGAAAGATAATTTTGTCACCACTTGAAACAGCATATCTTATAGAAAGGGGTCTAATAGCAAAGGAAAATAAGGATGAATTATTAAATTACATCTTTAATATTCTTGAGAAGTATGACCCCTCTATATCAGAAAAATACTGCGTCTTTAGAGATCTAAAGAAAAGGGGTCATGTGGTAAAAAGCGGATTCAAATATGGAGCACACTTCCGTGTGTATAAAGATAATCCAGATGAAACGCATTCAAACTATTTGGTCAATGTGGTAAACAGGAATTCAGTATTAAAACCCCAAATACTAAGCAGTAATGTAAGGACGGCACATGCTGTGAACAAAAAACTAATGTTAGCGGTTGTTGAGGGAGAGAATATAGAATATATACTCGTGGAGTACGTGAGACCGTGAGGTGGTTTAATGAATAAAAATGAGAGGATAGACCCTTGGGGATCAGGGATTTATGAAAACTATGAAAGGCTTATAAAAGAATTTGGAATTTCACCCATGGAAGAGCTTGTCGATATGCTACCAAGACCTCATAGGTTATTTACGAGAGGAATAATTTTTGGTCACAGGGGATTTGAAACAATATTAAGTGCAATAAGGAGAGGAGATGGTTTTGTAGTTCTCACAGGATTTTCACCTTCTGGGAACGCTCATTTTGGTCACAAAATGACGTTTGACCAAATAGCTTATTATCAATCTTTAGGAGCTGATGCAATAATAACAATTGCAGATTTAGAAGCACTTGCTGCTCGTGGTTTGAGGCTAGACAAAGGATACGAAATAGGCGTGAAGGAATACGTTAGGGCAGCTCTAGCTTTAGGATTAAAACCAGATAAGACAGAATTTTACTTCCAGTCTAAGCGAAAGGACGTACTTGATATGGCTATATACTATGCTACAAAAGTTAAGTGGGGAGAGATGTCATCTATTTATGGTTTTAACGAATCCACGAGTATTGGACACGTAATGGTTCCTTTAATACAGGCTGGAGACATCCTTCATGTTCAATGGAGAAGATATTATCCTAGAGCCACCATAGTTCCAGTGGGGGTAGATCAGGATCCTCACATACGTCTTTCAAGAGATCTTGTTAATAGAACTAGAATACTTAACGTAAGAAAGTTTGAGCATGGCGTAATGGTTACCTTAAGCGATAGAGAGCTTAGGAAACTTCTTGAAGAAACGGAGAAACGTCTTAGAGAGCTCGGATATAGCGATCTCGAAGTAAATATACCGTATGGAGTTATAAAGGTCTTTGGTGCATCAGAGGAGGATGAATATCTAATAGAAAAGCTCACAACGGAGATAGAGCGCCCCATAAATCCTTTTGCTATGTTTAAACCTTCAGCAACGTATCATCGATTAATGAGGGGCCTTACTGGAGACAAAAAGATGTCCAGCTCAAAGCCAGAGACAGCGATATTCCTCTCTGATGACATCGAGGAGGCTAAGAAGAAAGTAATGAAGTCTGTGACGGGTGGTAGAGTCACAGCGGAAGAGCAGAGAAAGTATGGGGGAAATCCAGATATATGTCCTGTCTATGAGCTTTTCGTATACCATCTAACTGAGGATGATGAGGAGTTAATGAGGATAAGACAAGAGTGTCTTAACGGAGAACGTCTATGTGGTTATTGTAAGAGAGAAGCAGCAGAATATCTAGAGAGACTTCTTTCAGATCTTCAAGAAAAGATGAACGCTGTCGATGAAAAAACTATTAAAGAGGTTGTTAAAAATGACTGAAATCCCGTCTATAAGCCCTCAAGAGCGAAAGGTTCTGGAAATTTTAAATAAACGTGGTAAAATGTCCTTAGAAGAAATTACTAAAGAGGCAAATCTAAAAGATAAAAGTGAAGCCGCGGCAATTATTGCTAAGTTAGAATCCAAGGGACTTGTAGAAATTGAAAGAGTAAAAAGGGAGTATGTGTTATTAGGTCCTGAAGGAGAAAAGTATGCTGTTGAAGGATTTCCAGAGAGAAAGATTTTGGAAAAATTAGCTGAGGGAGACATAGCGGTAGAAAAAATAAGTGAAATAACAGGCCTTGAGAAAAATCTTGCCTCGATTGCACTAGGATGGGTGTTAAGAAAGAAATGGGGAAAGATGGAAAAGATAGGGGACTCAAAAGTTCTCAAAATAACTGACGAGGGCTATAGGGCATTAGGCATATTAGGCGAAGATGAAAAGTTAATAAAAAAACTAAAAGAAGTAAGAAGACTCACTAAGAGCGAAGTGAATGAGAGGATACTAAAAACACTTCTTTCTAGGAAAAATGTCTTAAAAATTGAGGAAGAAACTGTACTCTATGCCAAAATTACCGAAAAAGGTATAAAAGCCCTTCAAGAGGCAGAAGTCGAGGTAGGAGCCCTAACACCAGAGATGATAAGAGCGGGATCATGGAGAAACGTTAAGTTTAGGAGATATGGCCTTGAAGGGTACGTGGGAATGCTTTATGCTGGAAGAAGACATCCGATGACATATCTTATAAGAAAAATAAGAAGAATATTCCTCGAAATGGGATTTAAAGAAATCAGGGGCGACTTTGTTACATCGGCCTTCTGGAATATGGACGCACTTTTTGTTCCGCAAGACCATCCGGCAAGGGATTTGCAAGATACCTATTATTTATTAGAGCCCTCTGAGCTTGAGGTGGACGAAAACTTAGCTCTAAAAATAAAGGAAATCCATGAGACTGGAGGTACAACGCTATCTAAAGGCTGGAGATATGAATGGAGCTTGGAATTAGCAAAAAAGGCGCTTCTAAGAAGCCATACAACAGCAATTACAATCAAATATCTGGCGGAACATCCCGAGGAATATCCTATAAGAGTTTTCATCATAGGTAAAGTTTTTAGGAGAGAAGCTATAGATGCTACGCATCTTTCAGAGTTTACTCAGATAGATGGGATTATAGTTGAGGAGGACGCTAACTTGAGGATGTTAATAGGCGTCCTTAAAGAGTTCTATCGCAAGTTAGGTTTCAAAGAAGTTCGAGTAAGACCCTCCTATTTCCCATACACAGAGCCTAGCTTAGAGATTTTCGTTAAATTTAAAGGAAAATGGTTAGAACTAGGTGGTGCCGGCATATTCAGGCCAGAGGTAACAGAGCCGTTGGGAATCAAGGGTCGCGTCTTGGCATGGGGATTGGGTCTTGAGAGGTTAATAGCAATACTTATGGGATTAGACGACATTAGGAAGATATACATAACAGACATATCATGGCTAAGAAAAAGTCCCATCATCATTCGATAGCGGTGATAATGTATGGTTAGAGAGTATCCTATAAAAAGAGGTCATTATAAACACATAGAGGGAGAAAAGCTTAAGAAGATAATTCAAGAGTTCTTCGGTCATGTAGAAGAAAGAGATGGAAAATATTACACTTCTTATGGTAGTTTAGAAAAAATAGAGATATATCTCAAAGACAAAAAGACACTTGTCGTGAGCACAATTCCAAAGAAGGAATATTCTCCCGAAGAGGCCTATAAAACGTTAAAAAGATATAATAGATTCTTGGACGTCGTAACAGGATATACGGCAAAAGAAAGGGCAGAAAAACTAAAGAAGTCAGTAATAAAGGGTAAATAAAACTCAGGGATAAGTATTAAGGCCCAGGTCTTTTAGTTGCTCTAGTACCCTTTTTCTGATTTCTTTCGGATCTTCGGGCTCTTTTATAACTCTGCCATTTTCAATGTATTTTTCAAAGGTCGGCTTGAGAGTGCTACCACACACCGGACACTTTGTGGACTCCTTTCCTTTTGGAAATACAAAGTAATTCTTACATGATTCACACTTCATAAGCATCTTTCTTCCCGCAATTTTTCCTCTCTTAGCAATAGGATCTCCTTCAACCTCCACAAGATCCATGGCGAAGTCAACTGCAGGAGCGTTCGATATGCTGCTTCCAACACCAAACGCATCTACGACGTCTTTCAATTTTTCTATTTCTTCTTCGTCTAGTCCTCCAGACACAACTATTTTTACGTGATCATACCCTCTGAGCTTTAGCTCCCATTTAACCTCTAGCACGATATCTTTCATGTTGCCTCTTCTTGAAGATGGTGTATCTAAGCGGACACCAAAGAGCCTTTTTCCTAAGATCTCAGCTGCTTTAAGAGCCTCTCTTTTTTCATCGGAAATGGTATCTACAAGAGCAATTCTTGGAACGTCTTCCGGCATATGTTTGTCAAAGGCAACCCAAGCCTTTTCCGGAGAACCTAAGGCCAAAATTAGTGCATGAGGCATAGTTCCTGTAGGCGTTATCCCAATAGTTTTAGCACCTATAACGCTAGATACGGCATCACAGCCTCCAATATAACTTGCCCTATCAATCATCGGTGCTATAGCGGGATGCATCCTCCTGATTCCAAATGCTAAAACTGTTTTATCCCCTGCTATTTTCTTTATTCTAGCCGCCTTTGTGGCGATTCCTGTAGCTTGAGAGATCATTCCCAGAATTGGAGTTTCGTATAATGCAAAGTCCGCATATTTGCCGTGTATGTACATCACGGGAACTTTCACGCCGAAGTAATCCTTATAGGGAATTATAGTACCCTCCGGAATTGCATATAGATCTACTGGAACTCCATCTAAAAGTTCGATTACCTCGTCGAGACCAGTAAAAACGACCCATGGCCAATTCTTAGGAGGCCTATGCATTGTAAATTCTGCAACTACGTAAGGATTTATGTTCTCTCCCTTTAGGATTTCAACAGTTCTAAAGAAGTATATATCTGAGGTGAGTCCGGATTTAATTTCTTCATAGTTTGCTACATTAAATCGTCCCTTCATTTAGAACAGCTCCTCCGATTCTACAATTTTTGCTCCGTAAATGGTTTGCATATACTTCAAGGCCCATTCATGACCTTCTTCATTTATACTCGCAACACAGTCTTTAACGATGAACACATTAAATCCTCTTGCAAATGCTCCAAAGGCTGTATGAAGAACACAAATATCTGTTGCCACACCTACGATATATACGTTTTTTACTCCGTGATCCTTAAGTATTCTTTCAAGCTCAGTGTTGAAGAAAGAGTCATAGGTTGTTTTGCTCACTACAAAATCTCCCTGGGTTGGAGCAAGATCTTCTACAACTTCCGAACCTTTAGAGCCTTCCATGGCATGCTCTCCCCAAATTTTAAGCTCAGGATCTCCAGGTTTGTGGGAATCGCGAGTATAAACTATTAAAACGCCCTTTCTTCTGGCCTTTTCGATGAGATCTTTTATCCTAGGAACGATCTTTTTTGCGTTTTCAGATCCAAACTTCCCGTCAACAAAGTCATGAATCATATCAACGACTATGAGAGCATCACTCATAAAAACCACCAGAAATAAAATTGCGCTATACCAATTTTAACTTTGTTGCACGTTTTGTGATAAGAAAAAAGGGAAAAGGTAGGTGGCTTGCGATAAAAACAAAAGGACAATCACTCTTGGCTTAACTCTCTCAAGCGTCTTATAAGGTCCTTTGCACTCAAGAAGGTCGATACAAGCGGAACTCTCTCTTTCTCTGCCAGGAGTATTGCTAGATCATCAATTTTTTCTGGTTGATGGTATACGACCATAGCGGGCTTTATTGGGTGTGCTCTTACAGCTATCATTGGAGATCGTCCGTACTTAACTCCTGCAAAAATGAGTGCTCTTTCGGTACTTAGACCATAGACTTTCAAGTAGTCAAGGGCTGTAAAGTTGAGGATGGCTTTAATGCTATCTAGAAACGTATATCCATAAATGTCTCTTGTTAGACCCTCTTCATAGGCGTGTACTGTGCCGTCGATAGCCTCAATGAAGTCTTTAGCCTCAATCGGGACTTTGTAGTCGTACATGTCAATTATTGCATCGCTTTTTTCAAGAATAGTGTATACTCTAATTTTCTCCCCGCCACGCTTTTTGTCGATTTCTATTAGAGTCCTAACGTATCTCTGGACAAATTGGGATCCAGGAGATTTGGTCTTTCCCGACTCATAATCGCTAATAACTGATGGAGATACACCCATTTTTGAAGCTAATTCCGAAATAGTGATATTAAACGTTTCTCTCCATTTTCTCATTGTTTTACCAGGCTCTTTAGACATAATGATTTCTCCGGCTATTTTTTGGGCAAGTTCTTCTTCATTCATTCTTAACACCTTCAAGCTTTGGTCGGAACTTATAGCCATAAACGATCAAACCATCATCGCGGTATTCAGTAAGTTTGCGAACTACCATCTCCACAGGCATCCCTACATAGACATCCTCGAGATCCACATCAGTGATTTGAGCCTCTACAACGATGCCTTCTTTAAGCTTAACTATCGCGTAAATATAGGGTGTATAGGCATCAAAACCTGTAGCACCTCTGTTTACGACAGTATAACTTATAACTTCTCCCTCTCCGGAAAGTCTATATGGCTCAAGGTTGCGGCTATAACATTTATCACATATTAAGCGAGGAGGATAATGTATTTTTCCACAGTCCTTACAGCGAGTACCTTCTAAACGATATCTTTGATATCTTATCCTCCATGTACGTGCAATTTCAGGAATAAGCGGCACATTAATCACCCCTCTTAAGTATTGTCGTTATTACAGTAGTTGCTACGCCACCTACATTTTGTGCCATTCCAATTTCAGCACCATCTACCTGATTCTTTCCAGCATCTCCGCGAAGCTGTATGACGCTTTCTACGATTTGGTATACTCCAGTGGCTCCCACAGGATGACCACGAGCTTTTAGTCCTCCCATAGTGAGGATAGGAAGATCTCCGTTAAGGTAGTAAGCGCCATCGGCAGCCATTTTAGGAGCTTTCACTGGTTCGGCAAATCCAGAAGCTTCTAATGAAAGGGCAGCCATGATACTATACGCATCGTGAAGCTCAAAGAAATCGATATCTTTTCGCTCTACTTTTGCACGTTTAAGAGCTTTTTCTGTAGAAACTCTTATTGCAGCGGGAAGTAGGATGTCTTCTCTACCTGCGAGGTAAATTTTATCTGTAGCAACCTCGGAAGCTTTTATGATCACTGGTGTATCGGTATACTTCTTAGCGATTTCCGCTGGGGCTAGGAGTACTGCGGCCGCGCCGTCTGATATTGGCGCAGTTTCGAAGAGTCTAATGGGCTCAGCTACGTAAGGGGACCTTAGAACTTTTTCTACGTTTATAGGAAATCTGTACATTGCGTACATATTATTTACAGCATTTTCGTGAGCTATTACTGGAAATACCGCTAGTTCCTCCTCTTTCACATCTTTGTACCTTTCCATGTAAAGTCTCTTAAGAAGCGCATTTAAGGCCAGAAATGAAGCACCGTGAAGGATTTCATACTCTCCATCAGCAGCCATAGCTAGACCTAGTGTTATATCCGTGAAAAACGCGTTTGTTTGTTGTTCAACTCCTACAACAAGAGCTAGATCAGAAAATCCTCCTGCTACAGCCATATATGCTGTTCTAAATGCTGCTGCGCCAGATCCACATGCAGCTTCAACTCTATATGCTTCTACGTTCTTAAGGCCTAAGGCTTCTGCTATAAGAGCCCCAAGATGAGCTTGAGTATCTGTAACCTCTCCAAGCATATTGCCAACTACGAGGAGATCAATATCTTTGATATCCACATTTCCGTCAATTACAGCTCTAAGACTTGCGTCGACAGCCATCTCTCTTAGTGGTCTTTCCCAGTGCTCACTAACTTGAATTTGACCTACACCAATAACTGCTACGTCCCTCATTCCTTCCAACCTCTGTCAATAAGCCTTCTATATCTTAGATATAGCGCGTAGTCGATGTACTTCTTCCTTCTTATGTAATCGTCAATTTTTGGCGCAAGGTCTCTAACTTCCTCAATTTTGTCCTCAACAATAAGCGAAAATGCGTCACTTCCTGCTCCACTACCAAATGAGACACATAGAATCCTTTGCCCTGGCTTTGCGATATCTAGAACCCTAGCCAACCCTAGAGGCACTGCTCCGGAATATGTATTTCCTATTTCGGTTGATAATAATCCAGGGAGAACCTTCTCTTTTGGAAATCCCATTTGCTTTGCTGCTTCAAGAGGGAATTTTGTGTTTGGTTGGTGTGGGACTACGTAGTCGATATCTGAAGGGCGCAGTCCTAGGCGAGACATTAACTCAATTCCCGCATATACGACATGCTTGAAGTAGGCGGGCTCTCCTGTAAACCTATAACCATGTCTTGGATATCTTTGACCTTCACGTCTCCAAAAGTCTGGAGTGTCTGTGATGAATGAGAACCACCCCTCTATAGAGGCTATCTTTCCTTCTTTACCAAAAATATATGCAGCACCACCTGCGGCAGCTGTATAGTCCAGCTCATCTCCAGGAGCGCCTTGGGCTGTGTCAGCACCTATAGCCATAGTATAATCTGCTTGACCAGCCTCAACGTAATTAATCGCAGCTCTCATAGCTTCTGTGCCTGCTTTACACGCAAACTCGAAATCTGCTGCGTTTATTTCAGGAGTTGCACCTATTGCTTCAGCTACAATTGTAGCTGTGGGTTTAACGGCATACACTTTAGACTCACTACCGAAGAATAATGCCATGATCTTTTTTGGATCAATTCTAGCTCTTTTTAACGCATTTAGTGCAGCTTCAATAGCGATTGTTGTGGAATCTTCATCCAAACCTGGTACGGACTTTTCCTTTATTGGAAAACCACCACTACGT
This sequence comes from uncultured Thermoplasmata archaeon, assembly GCA_965552035.1. GTDB lineage: Archaea > Thermoplasmatota > B47-G6 > B47-G6 > B47-G6 > B47-G6. The sequence continues at coordinate 12,792 of CBEVQP010000023.1, forward strand.
CCCCATATTCTGCCTATTTCATCGTTTTTAATACGATATCTAGGAACATAGCCTCCGTAACCCACTATGCCTGTTTTTAGCATATTTTCACGACCTCCATTACTCCTCGGTTATCATAGTTATTCGGTTATTACTTATATGGATTTCGATTATTACATAAATAGCCAGCTAGAAGAATATTCGTGGATATAATAGTGGATGAACGACTAGGATTAAAATAAGCTGCAACACAAAAGTATCTAGGCATATATTAAAGAAATAGGAAAAATAGAACCAAAAATCAAGAGATCAATAAAATTTTGATTATAATTTTCTTAGTTTTGGTACGTAGTTAAGCATGACACAATCATCGATTGTGTACGTATCAACTATTTTAAAGGAGGGGTTTATTTTGACATACACTTGTTTTACTAATTGACCATTGTCGTCATATGGGTCTATAGATATGATAGCATACTGGAACTCGCCGTCAGGAGATCTGTATATTATGAAATCTGTAATATCTAGCTTATTTGCAGTCCAGAAGTCGTGGCGATGCGCTATAAGACATTTGGAGTATCCTTTAA
>CBEVQP010000024.1:0-13159 GCA_965552035.1 uncultured Thermoplasmata archaeon
GTTGAACGAGCTCAAGAGTCTTGCAATAAATAAGAAAAAGATCAAAGATGCAATAGCTGACAGAAATGCTCTCGAAATGATAGAAAAGAAGGGGTTTAAAATTGTGGATTTTAATAAAAATAAAGCTGATGATGAGATTATAGAAGCAGCAAGGGCCTTAAGTGGAATAATAGCTACAAACGATAAAATACTAAAATCTAGAGCTCTTAAAGAGGGCATACCTTGTATATTTCTTCGTGAAAAGAAGTATCTAGTTCTCGTGTATCCTGCAGACTATGAAATATAAAATTAAAGGTAGCCAGCAGCTTGTAACGTAAGAATTTCTTCCATGGTAAGAGGCTCTCCACGTAAGAACTTTTCGTAGATTTCTCTGGCTTTCTTCTTAACATCTCCAGAAACAGGTACTCTTGGCTTGGCTTTTCTACCCTTCTTGTCGAGAGCAATTAAAATCTTTTCAAGATCTTTAAGACTTTTTTCTGTCTCTTGAATTTTTGATATGATCTCTTTTCTTTCCTTCCTGATAGAGTTTAGCTCTTCAATAATCTCTCTTTTTCTTTTTAGAAGTGGTTTTAACTCATTTCTCGTCACGTCTCTAAGTCTAGATTTGATCTCCCTTACCTTTGAATAGTATTCATCAACATACGACTTCATAGTTTCTAACTCTTTAGCTAGCTCCTCGATTTGGTTCGATATCTTTTGGTACTCGTTCTTTGACCTTATATGGTCTTCTATTCTTGTTTTTATACTATAAAGCTGTTTCAGGCGTTCTATGTACTCTTTCTCTCTATTTGGCGATAGAGGTAAAGTTTGAAGACGAGTTTCAATGCGCATTATTTGCTTTTCTATATCTGAAATTCCGCGGGCTCCTACGTGCTCTAGAATTTCTTTAAGCTCTTCTTCAGTTTTTCTCACGACTTCTCTAAGCTTTTTTCTAAGCTCTCTACGCTTGTTTCTCAACTCCTCGTATTTTTCAAGTTTGTCTTTATTTTTTTCAATCATTTTTTCGATTTCTTTCTGTAACTCTTCTCTAGTTTTCATAATTTCGTCGATCTTCGATTTCACTTCGTTTAGCTCAGATTTTAGCTCTTCATATTGCCTCTTGAGGTTTAGGTTTCTGTCTTGCAGGACAAGTAGCTCTCTTTTAAGCTCATCTTCCCTTGCACGCAGTTGTTCTAGGATTTCTGACATTAAACATCCCTCATGGTAAGTTATGGTAAGACTCTGTCAATAGGATACAAACAAAACTATAAGGTTAGAACAATTATGCACTTTTTTAAAATTATGGCCTATTGATAAATTTTATTATCTCACTTCACATGGGAAAGGCCTCTACTCGACGTTCCCGAAATGTTTTGTGATCGCGTGACTTGACATTAATTGTTTGAAATTAACCATTTTTGTATAAACGTCTTTGACATTTATAGACTCACGATCATGAATATGGATAAAAATCTTTTTATAGGTATTAGACGTGTCTAATAGTGTATGCAGAAAAACATTGAGGATTATCTTGTTGCCGTGAAAATTTGTGAAGAACTGGGAGAGGAACCAACACTCTCTAGAATAGCCTTTATATTAAACATAAAGCCACCAACAGCTTATAAGATTCTAAAAAAGCTTCACAAGGAAGGGTATATTGTGTACGTAGATGGTAAGGTCATATTAACACATAAGGGAAGGGAAAAAGCAAAGGAAGTTCTCCAAAAACATACAGTCATAGAGGAATTCTTCATGTTGTTTTTGGGCGTAGATTCAAAAACGTCCCATGAGATTGCACACCTCCTTGAACATCTCCCATACGACGTGCATAGGAAAATGGAAGAGAAAATACGAGACCTAAGGAGAGAATCCTCAAAAAATGTTTTAAAATTATCAGAAGCAAAAGCTGTAGGTGCATATGTAATCACAAATATTTATGCCGAGGATTTTGTGTACTCAAAGTTCCCAATATTGCAAGTCAAGAGATTGCTATTTGTTCGTAAGGTTTTCAAAAGCAAAATAATTGTGGAGGTAGGAGGCAAACTTGTTGTTTTACCCAAAAAAATAGCAGATTACATCGAGGTTGAGAGGTGCGAAACACAATGATAATTCCATTGGATCAAGTACCAGCAGGTAGAAAAATAATAGTGGAGAGGATAGAAGGAGGTCATGGAGCATTTGCACGTCTGTATTCTCTCGGATTAGTACCAGGGAGCGAGGTAGAAGTCATAGTAAATAGGTTTGTAGGTCCGATAGTAATCCGTGTGAGAGACACGACTGTGAGCATAGGTCGCGGACTTGCGAGGAGGGTTTATGTAAGGGTGGTGGGTTAATGCACCACGAAAAGAGCAAGGCCCTTCAGGAAGAAAAAGAAGAAATTTTGATGGCAATAGTAGGGAGCCCAAATGTCGGAAAATCAACCCTATTTAATATGTTAACCGGGAAACTTGCCGAAGTAGCAAATTGGCCTGGCGTGACTGCAGAGATAGAATACTCACGAATCACTCACGAGGGTAATAATATACTTATCATAGACCTTCCGGGAATATACTCTTTGGTACCCCAAAGTAGGGAGGAGGCTGTAGCACGAGATTTCATAATAAAAAACAGCCCAGATGTTGTTTTAGCAATAGCAGATATAACAAATCTTGAGAAGAGCTTATATCTTGTTGTGCAGGTCTTAGAGTTATTCCCTAAGGTTGTAGTTGCTCTTAATAAATCAGATCTTTCACATAAGAGAGGAATCCACGTAAATGTAGAGAAACTTTCTAGAACCCTTAAGGTACCAGTCATACCAATTTCGGCGAGGACTCATGAAAATTTTCATAGGTTGCTTGATGATGCTGTGAAAATGGCTAAGTCCTCTAGATCATCAGTTCTAACAATTAACTACGGGTTTTTAGAGCATTATATAGAAAAAATAGCAAATATTTTGTCCAAATATCATGAAGATAAGAGGGTTGCAAGAGTTTTAGCAATACATCTTCTTGAGGGAGATAAAAGTGTTTTAGAATTACTGGATGAAAACGATAAATTAGAAACGGAAAAGATATTAGAAGAAGCGTCTAAGACTTTTGGTGGTCCATTGGCCGCATATATTGCTGGAAAAAGATATGAGTTTATAGATAAAATCGCAGAGGATGCTGTAGTACGCGTTAAAAATGTGGAAGAGAGATTGTCAAAAATTTTTGATCGAATATTTTATACACCTGTGGTAGGATTCTTAGTATCCGTTTTCATACTTCTTTTTGTTTTTATTATTGCAATAGGCATAGGCATGGGCGCGCCACTTACAGATATTCTTTGTAGCATAGGAGCTGAAAATGTTGCAAACTTTTTAGATAAATATAACCCCGCTACTCTAATTGATGAGGGATTCTCCCTACTCTCAGAATATGCTTCATTGAGTTTAGATTATATCAATGTTCCTAAAATTGTCTCTTCAATTGTTGTAGATGGAATAATTGGTGGAGTTGGTGTTGTCGCTACATTCATACCGCCAATACTCCTTTTCTACTTGCTATTCTCCATTTTAGAGGATAGCGGCATATATGCAAGAATGGCAGTCTCAATGTCTAAAATGTTTGAAATCTTTGGTTTGACCCCAAGAGCAGCTTTTCCTATGATTTTAGCTCTTGGATGTAACGTACCCGCTGTTGTTGCATCAAGAACGTCTACAGAAGAAACAGAACGGAAGCAAATAATATTTGCAGTACCTATGATCCCGTGTCAAGCCAGACTTGTTGTTCTTATAGCTATGTCGGCATATTTCAATATAGGATGGCATCAGGCACTTTTTGTAGTGACATTCTACCTTTTGGGTATATTCATGTATCTTGCAACGTCCCTCTTTACGAGGAGATTTATATATAAACAGAAATCCCCTCCTACAACGATTATAGAGATTCCAAGCATTCATAGACCTTCTCTGCGAGTAGTCTGGTGGACTACCTTAAGGAACGTGAAACACTTCGTAAGAAGGATTATTGTGGTAATCCTTCCACTATCTGTGGTTGCTGTTGTATTAACTAGTTATGGGCTACATGGATATGCAGAATCCCCGCAAGAAACGTTTGGTTATTATATTTGCAAAATATTTAGCGTATTGTTCTATCCAATTGGAATTACAGGAGAAAAGGCATGGGTAGTAGGTTACGGTGTACTTAATGGGATAATAGCTAAAGAAGTATTTATCGCATCAATCGAAAGTATATGGGGCAACTTTTATGCCTTGCTGGGAACCCTAACCTCGGCACAAGTTGTAGCACTTACCGCATTCGTGAATCTTTATATACCCTGTTTTGCAACACTAGCTATGATGTTAAGGGAAGGACATAGAAAACTGCTCATTCAGCATCTTATCTATGCGTTTGGGGTGTCTTATACCATAATGATGGGAGCCTATGCTGTAGTGTCTATCCTTTCGTAACACCCTCTCTAAGGACAAATTTATCGTTATCAATAACAATTTCCCCATTAGAAAGAAGCTCCTCAAAACTAGCTCGAATGTCCTCGTAGGATATCTCTAGAACCTCTGCAACACTCTTTAATACTTTCTCTAACTCATGTCTGCTTACTTCATTACCTTTAGATTCAATAATCCTAAGAATAATAGTTCGAGAGTCCTTAGTAACAAATTTTTCAAAACGTTTTATGATAGATCTTTCCAAAGAGTTAATCGTTCCATAAATAATGTTGTCCCACAGTTTAAGGTGCTCCGCACTTTTTTCGGTTCGAGAAAGAAGGGTTTTGGCGTATATTGCTAGGGATTTTATTAAAAGAACAAGCCCACGACAAACAATTTTAAGGGAATCGAGATCTCCAGGGAGTCTCTCTATATTTGCAAAATACCATTCTGCGAGGGCATTTACAATTTCATCGATTTTTGGAGGGTTAGGCCAAGAATTCTTAAATGTATCAGAAATCTTTATCAAGATGTCTTGGGCCATTATAGAACCTAGCAGAAAATGTTTTCCGGAGGGGACACCATACTCTAATGTAGAGGCGCCTAAGTTTAGAAGGGCACTAAAAATATTACTGTCCCAAAAGCTTCTTTCATCTTTGTAGTGGGCAGTAGGATCGATCTCTATTGAGTACTCTAAAAATTGCTTAGATACATAGAGGAGTGAAGAATAAATAGAATAAAGCACGAGCTCTTTGTTATTCTTAGCTTCTCCGCTTGACATCTTAGACACCCTCAACATCTCCGTATTTATACGTTTTTCCATCATCACAAGAATATAAGTGCCATTTGGGCATGAGGAACTCCTTGGACCCAAAGAATTCTATCCTCATCTATATATCCTTCCTCCAAGGCTATTTTCACGCAGTTTTCTCCAACGAGATTCATTATGGTTGCCATTGGAAGTAATTCTTTAAATTCGTCCTCATTTACAAGCTTACCTTTATAGAACTCTTCCTTTACGTTTAACACAATTTGACCTTCTCTAAAAACTTTACCTACGAGGTCAGAATCGCAAGCTGCTAGTATTACCTCGTCACGCATTCTGTGAATTTTTACATAAATGTTGACCATAAGATCCCCTCAACATTACCGTCTAATAAGCAAGCCTGTATTTATTAGGTGCATGCTCAACAATGTACCCCTCGACTTTGAGTTTGTTAAAGTAGTCTTCAATCTTATCCTCTGGGACTTTATATTTTTCAGAAAGGGATTTTATCAGAGCCCTTATTTCTTTAAAAGTCATTTCGCCCTTATTTCTAAGGGCTCCAAGAATTTCATGCCTGATATTTCCTAATTTTTTCACTTCTTTAGTAGTCATACCGCCACTATATATGGGCATAATATCATGAACACCCTCTTCCTCGGGCATGACACTAGCTATGGCTTCTCTGAACACACGAATTGCTCTCTCGGCATCTTCCTTTTTAATTTCTGGATCTAGACGCATTCTTGCAGAAGCTTCTGCAAGCCTAATTAAAGCCTCAATTTGTCTGGGCGTAATTGTCAAAATCCTATGGCTACGACCAATCCTGCGTAGCTCAATATAATAGTTCTTTATGATTTCATAAGCCTCATCAGTTAATATCGGCTTAATGTTCTTTCGAGCGTATGCTATGTACTTTCTCAAAAGTTCAAGATCTATTATAGGCTCAAAGGCTTCTGGAGACTTATAAACATCAAGGATTGTGCTTGCTACTGTCTCATCAATTTTGTCGGTGGAAATGTCTCTTATAGCAAATATTAAATCGAAACGTGAAATCAATGATGGGGGCAAATCTATTTGATCAAGAATTGGGCTAGTAGGATCATCAAGGAACTTTCCAAACTTAGGATTGGCAGCAGCAATGATAGCACATCTAGTCTTGAATGTAGCATGAATTCCAGCTTTAGAAACGACAATTTCCTGTTGCTCCATTGCAGAGTGCATTGCGGTTCTGTCTTTAGAGTCCATCTTTTCTATTTCATCTATACAGGCTATCCCTCCATCTGCCAACGGTAGTGCCCCTGCTTCTACGGTCCAACGTCCTGTAATTTCGTCTCTAACAACAGCTGCAGTAAGACCTGCTGCAGAGGCACCTTTACCTACAACATAAACAGATTTTGGAGCGAGCTCTGCTATGAATTTCAAAAGTTGGGACTTACCAGTACCGGGATCTCCTACAAGCAAGATATGGATATCCCCTCTGCGATAAGTCCCATCTGGCAATATTCGTGAAACACCTGAAAATAAAGCCAGCGCTATGGCCTCTTTAATTGTTTCATGTCCTGAGATTGACGGTGCGATACTTCTAATAATTTTTCTTACTAGTTCGGGATCTTTTGAGAGCGTCCTTATTCTTTTTTCGTCAGACTCACTAATTTCGATTTCTATAAATTCTTTTTCCACAGTAGCTAATCCGAGAGCATGCATATAAACATCAATAAGAGAATCTACAGCAGTACGGCCTTTTATTAGTGGTTTTATAACTCCAAAAAATACTACACGGTCTCCCGGATAAACTTGATTTACGAGATTTTCTTCAACGTAAATAATAAGTCTCTGAGGAAGTCTTCTTCCACTTATAAGGTCACTAGGGTCTTGTATTTCTATAAACTGAGAATTTACATAAAGAGACGTCCTTTCGTCTAGCTCCATTTTCACTTTTCTCTTTTGAGTGCTACACTCTTCACAATTGACTTTTCTATCAATCTTTTTAAAAGGATCTGCTATTTCCGACTTGATATGTCCCTCAAGACACGTCCATATTGGGACCCTAATATTGCGCTTTATTTCTGATATTCTGCGAACTACTCCTTCTACGGCTACTATTTTTCCTATATATGATGACTCTAAGTCTTTTGGAGTAATCGTTTCAAAGAAGTCTTCAAAATCATTGATTATAAGGGACAAATAGGGTTTTGGATAAACAACCCTCTGTTCTCTTAAAATCGTAATAGTTGCTATGTAAAAAGCCTCTAAAAACTCGTCTCCATATTTTCTTATACTGTCTAAGTCAAAGTAATTCAATAATTCTCCAAAATTTACTGAAAGAGTTTTAATTTCTGGATAGTGTTCAGAAATATGTCGGATATCGTCGGAGTATAGTTCGTATAGAGCATCATTCCAAGATCTAGTAAAATCGTTTATTATGCGATAAGTATCAGAAGTTATTAATGACTCATCAATCATGAACCTCACCAGCTATATTCTAAACCCAAGTTTGTAAGTAAAAAACTTACTAACCCCCTCTTAAAAGCTACAAATTTAAAACTTTTGAATTAAAAAAACCTTTTATTTAGATCTAAACAAAAAGTTTAGAAATGACTGGAGAAAAGCAAGGAAATTTAACGACGTAAAAATGACATCTTTTATGGAAATAGCATAAAGGGTTAACAACAAAGAGGCTATGGAATATATCGCTGAAAACATTCCTGGAATACTCGATCTTTTGCTTTTAATAACTTCAAGGGTTTGAGGAATCCATGCTATCACTAAGATAGTCATTCCTGTAAGGCCAAGAATAAATGTCCAAACCATGAGTATCACTCTTCTTTTAGTTTGTATTTTTCTTCCATGCCTAGCTTAAAGAACTCATTCCAGGCGTTATGCATTAGGAATCCTACCTCTATGTTTGGAATGTTGTTTGGAAATGCATCTTTATCGAAGGTGTATGCTATTACTTCACCCACAAAAAGTGTATGATCACCATAGTCTCTTGCCTCTATTAGTTTACACTCTAGATTTGCAATAGCCTCAGCAATTGATGGTACTTTCACACTTTTGGAGGGCGTTAGCGTTAAAGATACAAGCTTCTTTTTATCTACATCTTTTCCGGATTCAGTTCCCGTGATCCATACATCGTTCACATGCTCAGCTCGAGGCACAGAAATTACAAACTCCCTATATTTCTTAATTAGAGACCACGTATATCTTTTAGGAGAAACAGCAACTCCTACTAGAAACGGTTTAGCACTCAATATTGTAACCCAATCTGCAGCCATAATATTTGCATCTTCTCCATGACCGCTTACTATAAGGAATGTTCTCATAGGGTATAATAGCCTGTACATTGTCTGCACCATCCTTTTATTTGTATATCATTTATTCAAAAATTTTACTTGAAGCGTTAATTTGAAGAGTTGAGAATATTATTATGCTTCATACATTAAAAATTCTCTCGCAATATTTAAGTTGGGTGGCGGGCCCGCCGGGATTTGAACCCGGGATCACCGGCTTAGGAGGCCGGCGCCTTATCCTGGCTAGGCTACGGGCCCTCCAAATGGAGGTCATTATGAAAGAGGACATAAGTCAAAAATCAAAAATATAGAAGTATTAATAATGTTTCTATGATTCTAATAACACTACTTCAGACTAGAGAAATAAAATTTATGAATATGTTGCTTTTAATACTAAATGAGTGTTTGGGCCCGTGGTCTAGCCTGGTTATGACGTCGCCCTGACAAGGCGAAGGTCCCCGGTTCGAATCCGGGCGGGCCCACCACTGCTAATTTCGCTCTGTATTTTGCTATAATACTATAGCTAGTGTTTCATCTTTTCAGGGTTCTGTAGAAGTTTGTAGAAATCGATATTTATCCTACGTGGGGAAATGATGTTTTATGGTGTAACAAAATTAGCTGCATCATATTGAAGGAAAATCTACTGCAGAGACTCTGCCTTATTAGTTTTATTAAACTAATTTGAGCTTTTTGTTATATAAAGAGTCTAACATAGTTATTTTTAAATGAGGAATAAGATCTCAGGGGTGTCGAAAAATGACAAGAAAGGGTACTATTGCAGTAGTCTTAATAGTTATAGCGATCCTAATTGGTGCAACGTATTATGCATATTTTTATCCAAAAAAGCCATCGGGAGAACTCCTCGTATACGTGTATGATAGTTTTATGGCATATGGAAAAGATGGTGAAAAGAAGTTGGATGAACTGATAGATGCATTCGAACAGAAATATGGGATTAACGTAACTGTGAAAAAGTTCGAGAGTGCGCAGGATGCGTACAATGCTGTAGTAAATGAAATAGAACTAGGTAAAAAAACTGCTGACGTGATTATTGGTTTAACCCCATCATTGGCAAATGATGCGAAGAAAAGAGGAATTTTAGAAAAGATCTCAGTGGAATTAAGTAGCGAGATAAATGAATATGCTGTAAACATTTTAGATCCTGAAGGTTATGTGATACCTATTGATTACTCCTTCCTAGCGATAGTAGTAGACACAAACAGGATTGACATAGAAAAGATCTCTCTAGAAGATTTTGCAACAAACCCAGACTTAGCATCAAAACTTGTCGCAATTAATCCAACGACAAGTGGAACAGGATTGGAATTCCTTTACTGGGAATACACGTATTATGAGCATGTTCTCAATGAAAACTGGACTGTTTGGTGGGAAGCGGTAAAAGACAACGTTTACGTAGCTAGCAGTTGGAGTACAGCGTTTGATATATTCTACTCGGACGAATATAACAGGCCAATAATGGTAAGCTATGCAACGGACCCTGCATATAGCTACTACTTCTATAATGCGACAAATCTTAAGGCATTCGTATTTGAGCATGACGGAAAGCAATATGGATGGATGTATGTAGAGGGAGTAGCAGTAATTAAGGGAACGGAGAATCTCGATGCGGCCAAACTTTTTGTCGAATATTTGCTTTCAGAAGATTTCCAGAGGGAGATACCCCTTAATAACTGGATGTATCCAGTAATTAGTATAGAACTTCCAAAAGCCTTTGCCTACGCTCTCGATACTACAGACGTTATTCCACTGAACGAGGAGCTAAGTGTTGACGAGATAACAGCGTTGAAGGAATATCTTACTACAGAGTGGTTAAAGATAATGGGTACTGAATAAAGTTGGTGATAAGCCATTGAGAGACAAAATAGGGAAAGCATCTGAAAGTACAGCTACTCTTATTACTTTTTTATTTGTATTTTTCTTCTCAATTTTACCAATTATTGTAATTGCTATTAGAGCGGATATACGAAGCGTTTATGATGCCATTTTTGGGAAATACTCGTGGATCTTTTATGGTGCTTTGAAATTTTCATTTGTTCAAGCTGCCATATCTGCTACACTTTCCACTCTTTTCGGAAGTTTTGTAGCGTACTCAGCAATAAGATCATCAAAGACTATAGCTCGTTATCTAAGAACGCTTAGCATCGTAGCTTTCATGTTGCCATCCACGGTGGTGGCATCGTCTTTTTATATACTTTATGGAATAAGAAATATACCTCTTGGCAAGGGGTTTTGGGGAATAATTTCAGCACATGTCTTTTATAACGCTCCGCTAGCCTTTTTATACTCTTATTCAGCACTTTCAGGTCTAAAAAGAGAAACAATCGAAGCACTACAAATTTTTGGAAAATCAAAGCGGAAAATAGTTTTTGGCATATATCTCAGGCTATTACTGCCTGCATTAACATCTGCTTGGTTATTATCATTCATATACTGCTTCACATCATTTGCAATTCCTCTTACCCTAGGAGGTCCAGGTTATTGGACACTTGAGGTTTACATCTACTACCTCTTTAGGGTTCTAAATAACCCCAGTCTGGGAGCCTTCATGGCACTAGTTCAGGTAGGGGTGCTGTTCGTAGTAATATACTCAATAAGAAAATTTAAGACGTCATTCCCATCAGGAGAGGCCACCTTCAGGAAGAACCCTATGTTTTTACCCATAGTAGTGTTTTATATCCTCTATGAAGTCCTACCAATAATCAATCTTGCTTATAGATCATTTTTTGATCCCATATCACATGAATTTACTTTAAAAGCGTTGAGTTTGATTTTTTCACTGAATTTTAAATTGGCACTAATTAATACGCTTTACTTTGCTCTCTTATCTAGCGTAATATCGTTAATTCTTGGGATCATTTCATCGAAGTCGATTGTTGCGCTTAAAGTGGCATCATTACCAGTTTCTGTCAGTACGGTAGTACTGGGCTTAGGATTGTATATATTGTATTCCGACGTAATCCCCACTTGGATATTGATTCCAATAGCTCACTCTATTGTCGCATTGCCTTTAGTTTCTAGCAGTCTTTATGTTGGCAGAACAAAGATTTCTAAAGAGCTCAGAGAATATGCAATGCTATATGGAATTAAGGGACCAAAATATTACTTTGAGGTATTTATTCCACTAGTCATTGAAGCATTTGGAACGGCGCTGATGTTTTCCGTTGTAATTAGTCTTGCAGAGTTTGGAGCTACGTATATGCTCTATCAGTCTGAATACGAAACCTTGTCAATTCTTGTTTATAGACTTACTACAAAGAGAATGCTTTTAGAAGCCTCATTTGTATCTTTTATAGTTGTATTAATATCAACACTCCTTTCCACTATTATTGCAAGATATACTACCAGGGAGGCACAGGAAATTGGCGCTTGATGTGAAGCTTCTTAACGTCACAAAAAATTTTGGAAAGATTAAGGCATTAGACGCAGTTTCTTTAGAATTCTCTAGAGGTAAAATTACTGTTGTTTTAGGACCATCCGGAAGTGGTAAGACCACAATGCTAAAGATAATTTCGGGTTTAATTGTGCCAGATCATGGAAACGTTTACATCGGAGATAGAGATGTAACGAAAGACCCGCCCTGGGAGAGAGACGTATCTATGGTATTTCAGCATCCCGCACTTTTTCCACACATGACAGGATTGGAGAACATATGTCTCCCTCTAAGGAAATGCGACAAGGAGAAGGTTATGGATATTGCAGAAAAACTTGACATTGTTCACGTTTTAGATAAAAAACCTGAGCAAATGTCTGGCGGAGAACAACAGAGAGTAGCGATTGCTAGGGCACTTATTACAGAACCTTCTGTTTTACTTCTTGACGAACCATTCGCACATTTGGATGTGATAATCAAGGAAAAGCTTATGGAAGACCTTCTCAAGATCTTTAAGGAATTTGACATCACGGTTATACATGTCACCCACGATCAAGATGAGGCGTTAACCCTCGCGGATAACTTGGCAATTCTTATTAGCGGGAGAATCATAGAAGATGGACCTGCTGAAGACGTCTATATGAAACCAAAAACATCTCTTGGAGCAAAATTTCTTAGACATAATTTCCTTACAATTGAGGGCATTCAATACAGATTTCCACCAGAGGCTGTCGAAATATCATCTGATGGAACTTTCTCTGGAGTTGTAATAGGGTGTCTAAAGAAAAGAGGCTATTGGCTTTTAAAATTCCGAGTTGATGGAACAGATGATGTAATTGAGTGTGCATATAACAGAAAAATACCTATAGGAGAAAAAATAAGATTTAACATTAGAGAATCTCTAATGATGGAAGTATTTAAGATTTAGAAGACTTAATAGCTTCTATCATTCCATAAACACACCTTTGCCCACTTCCTTTAAAGTAGGGAATACTCTCTCTTCTCTCTACAATGAACTTTAGTTCAGCATCTATGTCAAGCATTTTTTCATATATTTCTTCTTTAGAGAGGCCCATAGATAACATTTCCAAGATCCAATCCTTCCACATCTGATGTTTTTTGATAGATTTTCTTAGAATGCCCTCTCCATCATTGTTTACTCCAAAATGTGCAAAAGCCACTATTTGGGGTTTGAATTCTAGCATTCTCTCTAAACTTCTTATTGCACACTCCAAGTCGTAGGGATGAATGGAAACCGGATATAGCGCACCTTCAAGATATATACCCACAGAATCCCCGTTAATCATAATCCTATCTGGTATGACGTA
>CBEVQP010000025.1:0-13057 GCA_965552035.1 uncultured Thermoplasmata archaeon
TTCTTTTTCCCCTCCAAATTCACTCACCCTCATGAGGTTTTCCCATTTGACGTCATAGGTAATTTCAAGTTTATCGCCTAAAAACACTATCCAAACAGGGTAGTCAAATTTTAGCTTGGGTTTTTTAGGTATTTCAACTAACTCCGGTTCTTCTTTGCTCCTTGAAAGTAAATCGGTTCCAGAGGACACGACTATCCTAGAACATTCAAATAAACAATAAATACGGAATAATTAGACCTGGGTTTAGAGTATTGGATTTAGGAGCCGCTCCTGGTGGTTGGTCTCAGGTTGCAAAGGAAATTGTTGGAGAAAATGGGATAGTGGTTGCTGTTGACATTCAAGAAATGGAACCAATTGAGGGAGTGTACATTATCCAAGGGGATGCAAGAGATGAAGCTACAAAGAGGGAAATTAAAGCAATATCACCCTTCTTTGATGCGGTAATATCGGACATGTCTCCTAATCTTTCGGGCATATACGATATAGATCATTTTAGATCAATTGAGCTTGCAGAAACAGCATACTCGATAGCAAAAGAATTTCTGAAGCCTCATGGGAACTTTTTGGTGAAGGTTTTTCAAGGGGAAGAGTTTCCTAAGTTCCTAGAAAAACTAAGAAAAGACTTCTACTTTGTAAAACCATATTCTCCACCAGCTTCTAGGAAGTCAAGCTCAGAGATTTATGTTATTTGCAAGGGATATTTCCCTTGGAAGCGTAGATGATATCTTTAACAGGCGCGTTAGTTTTTATGCAAAGCGGATCAAAATGAGTTCTTGAAGCTTTGTATCCCATCTCTCTTAGGGCAGTAACAATCTTATCGATTTTAGGGGTTTGCTTTATGTTATATTTTCTGGCAAGATCATGTATATTGTAATAAGGCGCGTTGATGTTTCCTTCCTTTATCCATATTTCCACCATTTTCTCTAGTTTTTTTGTGGCATGTGTGGGATATTCTTTCAGGTATTCTCTCATGTACAAAAGAAGATCTTTGTCAAAAATAGGTCCTATCCAGAGAGGGCCTAAATAGTTCCCACAAGGTTCTTTAGAGAACTCCATATTCCCATCGTCGTGAATGATAACGTATCCCACGTATTTTTTGATAATATCGTCAGCTTTTGTTGCGCTTTTAATAGCGGAGATATGGACACGCACGTGGTGGCTATTTGCATAGACCAGATGAGGAAAAATTGCATAATCCCACTTACCAGCCTCCCTTAGAATAAAATAGATCAAAATTCTTACTCCAGCCTCTTTTGAAAACATATTCCGAAAGTTAATGCTTCCATACCTTCTTAGTACAACTCTCTTATATGTTCCAAATAACGCAGCAGTATCGGTAGCAGTAATTGCAGCAAAACCTTTCGCCTTAAGACCTCTAAAAAGAGCATCAGTGAAGTGGGCAGGAGAGCCATACGGATCAAGATCTATATAATTAAACTTCATTTCACTAGCTAATATGTTAAAGTCTTTATTATGGACAATGACATCTACGTTGTTGAGAATGGCATTTTCCTTTATTAACTCAACAGCCTTTGAAGAAACGTCATTCAAATGAACTTCAACGTTAGGAAACGTCTTTTTATATCTTAGTCCCCTAGATCCCGATCCAGCAAGTGCGTCAAGTAAATTAAATTCTGGGGACCACCACCTTCTTAAAGCATATCCTAGGAAAAACATAGCTACGTCTCTAGAAAATGCCATTTCAGGATTATAAAACCCAGGAAGCTTTGAGCCTGGACCTCTGAATGTTTTTGCTACTTTTGGTATTTTTAGAGATATATTTGCCTCCGTTATTATTTCATACTCCACGAGATTCACCGCGTTATTATTTTGTGAGCTCTTTCACAATAAGCGGTGGCAAAATGTTCCTATTAAGGTGAGATATAGTATATGAAACGATTTCGGAGTTACTTCTTAAGTTGCTCAATAGAGAGTGTCTTAGGCGCATGTGTAGAGTCATTATGACAGGTTTTTCTGTTTGACGTACGCACTTTTGAATGACTTCCTCGAATTTTTCACTAAATAGCTCCATTTTTCCGACTTCGTCCACAATAATAACATCAGACTCTTCAAGAGCCCTTTCTATTGCTCTTACTCCAATAGCATCAATGACCTCTACCTTTACACCATATTTCCCAACTCTATAGGGCGATGACTCGTTGTAAAAGTCTACATGAGCCATGATGTCTTTATCTCCCGTTAATAAGTCTTCAATTTCAAATCCAACACGAACTCTCCCTTCTCGAAGTTCTCTTGTAATCATTCCTCCTACAGTATATCCCCTTCTTCTCAACATTTCTGCAACCCTAATTACAGTAGTTGTTTTTCCAGAACCAGGCGGACCGGTTATTGTGATTTTTATAGGCCTTAACATGTTATCACCACTAGCGCTCTATTAAATTAAAAATTAAGAGAGTACAAATATAGCTTAACGTTTTCTAGATGTTTTTGATGCTTTTTCAAATGCGGCTTTTACAAGCCCATAAAATAAGGGCGCGGGCTTCATAGGTCTTGACTTAAATTCTGGATGGAATTGAGATGCTAAAAAGTAGCTATGCTCAGGAAGCTCAAGGATCTCCATTCTTTTTCCGCTTTCGTCAACTCCAGAAAATACAAGTCCATGACGCTTTAGAGTATTGATATATCTAGGATTCACTTCGTATCTATGTCTATGCCTTTCTACAACCTCCATTTTACCGTATAACCTATACGCCACAGTGTCTCTTTTTATGATTACTTTATGTCCACCAAGACGCATTGTTCCTCCATATCTATCGATATACCGCTGTTCCTCCATTATGTCTATTACTGGGTAAGGCGTATCGGGATCTATTTCAGTGGAATGAGCGTTATGAAGTTGTGCCACATGCCTGGCAAACTCTACAACTGTTAGTTGGAAGCCGAAACAAATTCCCAAGAATGGTACATTATTCTCTCTCGCGTATTTAATGGCATTAATTTTTCCCAAAACCCCTCTAGCACCAAATCCTCCTGGTACTATTATTCCATCGTACTCCTTTAGAATTATTTCCGGAGATTCTCTTTCCAAAATTTCAGATTCAACTACGGCGGGTATTACTTTTACTCCAATCTCTGCTCCTGCATGTTTTAGAGCCTCTATTACGCTCAAATAGGCGTCTTTAAGTTTTGCGTATTTTCCTACAATTGCTATTTTAACACTTCCATTAGGCCCTTTTAGTTTTTCGCAGAAATTTTTCCATTTAGAAAAGTCAGGAGTTTTTCTTGGTCTGAGTCCTAGTTTATTAAGTATGTATTGTCCTACACCCTGATTATTCAAATAGAGCGGAACTTCATATACATTCTCCATATCTGGTGCGCTTATTACCGCCTCTTTTGGAACATTAGAATAAAGAGAGATTTTCATAATATGCTCCTCTTTTAGTGGTTGAGGACTCCTACAAATAATCATATCGGGTTGTATTCCCATAGCTCTTAGCTCTTTAACAGAATGTTGTGTTGGTTTTGTTTTTAACTCTTTTGTTGCAGATAGTTGAGGTACTAAGGTAACGTGTATAAACATAACGTTTTGGGAACCCTCTTCTATCCACATTTGTCTTGCAGCCTCTAAGAAGGGCATTGATTCTATATCTCCTACAGTACCTCCTACCTCTACTATAACAACGTCTACATCGTCCTCTTCACCAACTTTTCTAATCTGGGCTTTTATTTCATCTGTAACGTGGGGAATAATTTGTACTGTTTGACCTAAATATTCTCCTTTTCGCTCTTTTTCAATCACCCTATAAAATATTTTTCCAGTGGTGATGCTGTGATCTGCTGTAAGGTTTATATCCAAGAATCTCTCATAATTTCCAAAATCAAGGTCAACCTCGCTGCCATCCTCGAGAACAAAAACCTCCCCGTGCTGATAGGGATTCATAGTACCTGCATCCCAATTAATGTATGGATCAATCTTTATTGCAGTGACTTTAAGACCATACTCCTTAAGAATACGACCTATAGAAGAAGCGGTAATTCCCTTCCCTAAGCCAGATAAAACACCACCGGTAATAAACAAGTACTTTGGTGATTGCATATCTACTATAAATGTAACATCTATTAAAACATTTCACTGAACCATTAGAACTCTATCATATTTTTGTTAATACTTCAAATAATAGTTTATAATTTAAGCGTATGCTCTTTGAAGGAAAGATATGGCTTTTTACTTAAAAAGACTAAATAATACAAGCTAGAAACTTTAGGAAACCTAAATTTAAACTGCTTAAGTGAGAGACAACAAAATAATCTTCGACAATCTACAATCTTTTTTCACAAAATTTGGAGAGGGGACAACAATCACACACGGGATTTTTCTTTCTACAATATTTTTTTGCAAGCTCATCAAATGCTGAATGAAGTAGCTTATATGTTTCCGCATCTTTCTTTGGTGAAGCGTCTTCTAGGATTTTTCTTATTGCATCATAGTCATTAGGCACATCAAATCCCATTCTCTTTAAAACACGCTTTGTGTAGGCATCTACGACCATGATGGGAAAATCTAGTGCAAAAAGAAGGATAGTATCGGCGGTCTCTTTCCCTATGCCTTTTACGCTAAGGAGAACACTTCTTGCATCATCGATGGGAAGATTCTTTAGCTTAGTAATGTCTCCATCTAAATGCCTCATAAGAAACTCGAGAAACTCCCTTAGTCTTCTGGCCTTTAGTTTATAGAAACCTGCTGGTCTTATAGCGCTCTCAATAACGTCTAATGATGCTTCATACATTTTCTTAGGATCCATAAGACCCTTCTCTCTCAAATTTTTTGTTGCTTTCATGACGTTTTTCCAGTTTGTATTTTGTGTTAAAATTGCTTGAACTGAGATTTCGAAAGGATCATTAGAGGGCCACCAACCATCCACTCCGCAACACTCTATAAGTTTTTTAACTATATTTCTGAGGTTCATCAAACCTCCCTCAAAAAAGTTTTCTGGGCGTATAGAGCCTTTTTACAGTATCCCAAGAAAATCTAACTACTCCATTAAGTAAGGATCTTTTATCAGGATCATTTAAATACTCTTTTAGAAAAGCTATGGTTCTAGGATCAGAGGGATAACCACTTCCTACGTTTTTTCCTAAAGTTTTAGATATTTCATCAACTAACAGGTCCCTCAAAAATTTTGCTAGGATTGAGGCCATAGAGACTACAGGGTACTTGGCATCAGCCTTATGCTCTACTACGAACTCTTTTTCTTTAAATAAATTTTTAAAAGAGAGGTAAAGCTCATTTCGATTAGCAGAGAAACAATCTATAAATATTTTCTTGGAACTCATGTTAGAAATTATAGAGGAATACATAATGAACTCTAACTTATTTAATCCTCGATTTTTGACATATTCATCGATAGTTTCAGGGTAGACTACCCTTATATGAACTCTTTCAACGGATGATAACAGCGATAGAGCTGTTTTATCTCTAGCCTCCCTAGAGTATGTTTTTGAGTCTTTGACGCTTATTTGAGATAGAACTTCTGGAAGAACCTCGACTCCTATAATAACCATAGGACCCACAACAGGACCTCTTCCAGCCTCGTCGATGCCACCAATAAGATCCAACGAAATCACCCTAATAGTATATACTTTGTAAGCATTTTCCTTAATGATAGTAATTAAAAGAGTGAAGGTATAAAACTAAATCTAATAGCCATCTTCCAGGACATTTGTAAAATACCCATAAAGGGCTTTTTTAAACAAAGCTCTTGATTATAGCATAACAAACTTTAAAACAATCTGATATGAAATTATTTAAAGTAGTCGAAAATTTTTAGCTTAAATATTCTATTTTAACAACAATCAGAGGGGTGTAATATGACAATTGAAGGCACATCTTTGATATATTGGGCAATGATCATTATTGGAATTCTTCTAATTGTTGCTGAAATGACTATTCCAGGGTTTTTTATTGCAGTACCTGGGACGGCATTACTAATTATTGGAGCAATAGGATTATTATTCCCAGAGATTCTTTCCACTGTTTGGGCTCCAATAATAGCCGTTGTGGTTGCGTTAGGTGCGATGGGCATTACGATTTACGTGTATAGGGCTATTGCCAAACCAACAAAGGCGCCTGTTACAATGAGCTCAGATGCGTTGTTAGGGAAAGAAGGCATCGTCATAAAAAGGGTAGTTCCTGAATCGTATTCCGGAAAAGTTAAGGTAGGATCTGAGATATGGAGTGCAACTGCGGATGAGGAAATAGAAGAGGGAAGTCGCGTTCGCGTTACGAAGGTAGAAGGTGTACATTTACACGTGGAAAAAATTAAATAAATAAAAATTTGCACTCAAGAATAAAGTGAAGGGATAAAAAGTCTCTTCTAAACACCTTTGGGGGTGTGTTGTTTGCCAGTTATAAGCTCTTTGGTATTTGCTATATTCATAATACTAGTAGTCGTTGCCCTTGTGGCAAGCGGAATACGTATAATACAGCCTTACGAGCAAGGACTTTGGATTGTCTTGGGTAGGTATAAGGGAAAATTGAATCCAGGTTTAAACTGGGTCTATCCCTTAGTTTCTCAAGTTATAAAGATAGATCTTAGAACTCAAGTTTTAGACGTTCCTCGCCAAGAAGTCATTACTAAAGACAACTCACCAGTAACTGTTGATGCCATTATTTACATAAGGGTCGTTGATCCTGAGAAATCATATTTCGAAGTTGCAAACTACAAACTTGCTACAGTAGCTCTTGCTCAGACTACTCTAAGATCTGTTATAGGAGATATGGAGCTTGACGAAATTTTATACAACAGAGAGGCCATCAACACCAAGTTGAGAGACATCCTAGACGAAGCCACTGATAAGTGGGGCGTAAGAGTAGAAGCAGTAGAAATACGCGAAGTAGAACCCGCTCCAACAGTTAAAAAGGCGATGGAAGAACAGACTGCTGCAGAGAGAGCTAGAAGAGCCGCAATCCTTAGAGCCGATGGAGAGCGTCGTTCTAAGATTCTAGTAGCTGAAGGAGAAAAGACAGCCCGTATTCTTCAAGCAGAAGGTCTTAGACAAGCATTCATATTAGAGGCTGAGGGTAAGAGATTAGCACGCATTCTTGAAGCACAGGGTGAAGCCCAAGCGCTTAGGCTTCTTGCTATGGGAGCCGCAACATTAGATAGGAAAGCAATCTCTATAAGGACGTTAGATACGCTTGTTAAGCTAGGATCCACACCGTCAACAAAGATAGTGTTACCATTTGAGATTAGTTCATTAATCCACAACATTGCTGGTTATGTTTCCAAGGCTAAAGAAGTCCCTGCAGTTAAGGAAATGACCTTAGAAGAACTGGAGAAGCACATAGGTAAGATAGACGAAGCCTTAGGAAAAATACCAAAACCAGAAGAACTTGAAGCAAAGATAAAGGAGAGAGGCGCAACGGCAGCTGAAGAGGAGGCCAAGATAAAGGAAGAACTTAAAGGATTACTTTCAAAAGTAACAAAGGAGAAGGAGCGTAAGGAGTAATCATGACATTTACCGATATTTTGCCACTCCTTTTTCCGTTATTTCAATTTTTTAAAAAGAATACATGGAATATAAAATACAAACGCTTATTTGGACTAGTTTCTTATTTTTTTCTTATTTTATGGGCAACATTTGCAATTTACTATGAACTCTTAGAAAAGGATTTTGTTAACGTAATTTTGTTGACTCTTATGATACTATTTGTGTCCTATTTACTTTACAAAAATCCAAGGATGCTAGAGAGAAGGTTCATAGTTAATACTATCTCCATAGCTGTGTTGATATACTTTCCAGCAAAGTTATTTGATAGCTT
The DNA here is from genome assembly GCA_965552035.1 of uncultured Thermoplasmata archaeon. Taxonomy (GTDB): domain Archaea; phylum Thermoplasmatota; class B47-G6; order B47-G6; family B47-G6; genus B47-G6. Next base: position 7,784 of record CBEVQP010000025.1, read on the forward strand.
TATTGGTACGCTTACCAATGCTACTGCATATTTTGCTTACCTCCTCTCAAAAAATTTGGTTGCAAACATAAATTTTGAGTATACTGTTATAAACTCGTGGGAATATAGCTATAAGTTTACTTTTGCATGTACAGGTCTTCAGAGCATAGCTCTTGTAATATCTCCTATTTTGGCAGCAGATTTTAGAAAATACTGGAAAAAGGCTCTTGGAGTATCAGTGTTGATATATTTGTTGAATATGGTCAGAAGTGTCGGAGTAATTTACGGCGTGGAAGTATTAGACATAGATTATTATCTATTACATACTTTAGTCATGAAATTTTTCTCTATTGTTGTAATCATTATAATTTTCTACTATGTTCTCTCCACTACCAAGGAGCTTGCTGAAGAATTAAAAGGAATGATAAACGAAGCTATAAAGACGCTTTTTTAGTAGTAAAATAAAATTTGTACCATAAACTTTATAGAATATGTCGTCTGTGATATCTTCAAGGAAGCAAGATCTCAGAAACTCAAAACTCATTAGGGGATGAAAATGTCCGTAAAGAACACTGTTCGTACAATAATATTGTTCCTTGCAGTGTTTCTACTATTCCAACTAATAGGAACTCTTCTGGCGTATGTATTTAATTCTGATTTAATTACGACAATGATAGCCTTCATAATATTTGCGGCTGTTTTTAATTTTGCAGCATATTTTTTAAGCGACAAACTGGTTTTGGCAACATATAGGGCAAAAATAGTAACCAAAGAGGAAGCTCCCGAGTTGTACTCAATAGTTGAAGATGTTGCTATGAGTATGGGAGTACCCACACCTAAGGTTGCCATTATACCAACGGATGTTCCCAATGCATTTGCTACTGGTAGAAACCCAAAGAAGGCAGTTGTTGCTGTTACAAGAGGTCTTTTAAGGATATTAGATAAAAAAGAGCTTAGAGGAGTTATAGCCCACGAGATGGCTCATGTAAGAAATAGGGATACCTTGATTATGACAATATCCGCCACAATAGCATCTGCAATATCATTTGCTGCAAGAATGTTGTACTGGTCTACATTCTTTAGATCAATGTCAAGGGATAGGAACGAAGCTGGAGTCCTTTATTTATTAATTGCGATTATTGCCGCTGTTACAATTCCTATTGCAGCAATGCTTATCCACCTAGCAATCTCACGAACTCGCGAATACGAGGCTGATTATCGTGGTGCAGTTGCTATACGAGATCCGATATCCCTAGCAAGAGCATTAGAAAAAATTGAGTACTACGTAAGAAGAAAACCACTTACCCACGGAAATCCTGCAACAGCCCACCTATTTATCGTAAACCCATTTAGAGGAGTAAGAGTTTCTGCATTATTTTCAACACATCCACCTACTGAGGAACGCATCAGACGATTAGAGGAACTTGCCAGAGAAATGGGATACTTTATTTGAGGTTTTCACTCTTCAGATTTTCTTCCTTTTAAGTCTTTGTATGCTATTCTAAATCTCTGGATAAATGTAATCGCTCCCGCGACAATGAAGTAAAGCATTAGTATGTCTAAGATCGTAATACCATAAATTTTTCCAGTAAAGAGCTTCTGTATTATACATCCAATGAATATAAGTACTATGCGGTCTGCACGACCTAATAGTCCGGCGTATACTCTTCCCACTCCCAATGCTTGGGCTTGAGTTCCCATATAACTTACGAGAAGCATGGTTATAGTAGCGATATATCCCAAATGATCTGCTACATAGATGCTTTGAGTCAGTCCTATCATTATAAACACATCAGAGAGACGATCCAGAGTATGGTCAATAAGATCCCCCAGTTTAGAGCTCTTGCCCGTTTTTCTTGCAATGTAGCCGTCTATCATGTCAAGGAAACCATTAAAAAGGACAAGGACTGCAGGAAGTAAAATAAAATTATGATAAAACAATAAAAACGCCAGAATAGCTATTATAAACCCTAAAATACTGTTTCCCATGGGCCCTAAAATAAAGAATGGCCTCGATACTGTTTCAAGATATTTTTCTGATATTTTTCTAAATCTTTCTAATACCATTCTAAGATCGCCTCTGACCAGTCAAATTTTGGTGCACGAAACTCATTTGGTTCTCGATAAATAATTTCAAGGGTCTGATAAAGAACCTCTCGAGGATGAATATTGGTCGTGTCAACCTCAAAAACTCTGTTTGTGAGCTCTAGTGCCTCATATGTAATAATATTCATGGCTTCTGCCTCAAGATTTTCCCTTATTTTTCTTTCAGGCCATCCTTTTCTTTTAAGTCTATTCTCAAGCTCTTTAGGATGAGTTCGGAGTACTATTATTTTCTCAGCAATTCCTAATAGATGTGAGAGGTGTCCTATAAGAATTGAGTCTTTGGGAAAGTTTTTCGAAATATATTCTGCAAGAGCATCTATATCTATTACGTGAGATTTGCGGTCTACATCAAACTCTATAGAAAAATGTCTTATTGCTAGTTTGTTAATATCATATACGTGTTTAAAAAATAAAGTTAAATACCAGGAAAGAACGGTCTTTCCTGTACCAGGCGTACCTGTTATCGAGATCATTTCCTGCTCTTACGTTTTCCTTTTTCTTGTGGAAGCTTCTCTATGATCTCAGCGTACGCTATGTTCCTAACTATTCTGAATACTCTTATCCTCACACGCTCTCCTGGTTTTGTTTCTGGAATAATTATAGTATAGTCGCCAAATTTTGTTACCCCATGACCTTCTGATGTCGTTCCTTCAATAGTGACTACGTACTCTCCACCTTCACGTAGAATAAATGCAAAAGATTGCAGTGTGCCACGTAATCTTATCTTAGCCAACCCAACCGGCCTCAGAGCACCACAAGCATGACATTTAAGCATTAGACTACGTTCTTGTTTTATCAATTCGGTATCTGGACTGCCACACTCTGAACAAATAACGTATGAGAGAACGTAAGATTCAATAGCGTCTATTACCCTGTTCTGATCCATTCTTCCTTGGAGAATAGCCATATCGCCAGATATCTCTCCAGAAGTACCTAGCTCTCTTAGAAGAAATTGAAGAATATGCTTTTCATCACGGTTTACAGTCTCACAGATTTCTTTGAAGTTTCTAATTACCGTGGTTTTACCTTCGTATACTACCTCAGGTCTTGGAACTTGAAATCTCTCTGCAGTTTTTTGGATTTCTGGAAGCTGTGAATATGCTCTTTCTAGGAGATCATCATATGAGTATTTCCATACCATTTACATCACCCTGAACAAAATGTAATTGATTTTTAGATTCGTTAACGGATATTTAAAGAATATTTCACTTTTATTGCAGTTTGAAATTTTTATGATCCACTTGAGAAACGGCTTGAAGAAATATATTACTTTCCGTATCCCTCTACTTTATTTAGAGTAAGGTATCAAGTAAGGAAACTAAGCATATCATTGAGAGGTACTTCTAAACTACGCTTTCACAGTGTGAAGTTAGCTTATTATATAGCAGAGGACCATATATTTTATTGCAAAAAGCCAGGAATGACTAGAGCGGGAAAATCAGATATATTTGAGTTGTAGATAAATGACGACATAATGCAACAATCCTTCCTTAATCATTAGAGAGACAATCTCTTTGACAATTCAATAAGGATATCAAACAGTTCGAGATAATTAAGTGAGTAAGGTGCTAATATTATGCCAAAGCGTGAGCAGATAGAAAAGAAAATTAAAAAATTGGAAGAGAAGAAACATAAAATTTTCGAGGAATACAAGAAAAAGAGAGCAAAAATTATGTCTTCTAATCTTCCAACAGATAAAAAATCTGAAGAGCTCTATAAGTTATATCAACGTTATCAAAACATAATTTCGAAAATAGATACTAAAATATTAATCTTAAAGAGAGAAGCAGCATCAGCATCGATTTTAGAAACTACCAAAAAGAGAAAACGTAGGAAAATAAGTTTGCTTAAAGTTGAAAAGGAAATTATGAAGACAGGCCAACCAACACCTATTGAGGGACCCATCACTGCCACTGTGACCCCTGAGGGTTATGAAGTGGTCGAAGAATATCCTGTGAACGAGCCTTACGCTTATATCAAAATTTTGAGGAGTAAAACTACAAACGAGCTTGTTTATCACGTTATTGAACCTATTTTAACACCGCAGGAAGTAAGAATAATGGAAACGATTAGAGATATTATAGTCTCTTCAATTATTGTATATCCAGAAGAAGTCGGAGAAAATAAATGGAAATTCATAGAAGAGTTAGTTGAGCGCGTTATTAGCGACTACGGAATTCGAGTAACTAGGTTATCACTTGAAAAAATAAAGTATTATATTGCAAGAGATTTTGCAGGATACGGAAGAATAGATCCGATAATGAGAGATCCTTGGATAGAGGATATTTCTTGTGATGGTCCTGAAATACCTATTTATATTTTCCATCGTAAATATCAGTCATTGCGTACAAATGTTATTTTCCAAGATGCTACAGAACTTGACAACTTCGTTATACGTCTTGCTCAGATCTCCGGTAAACATATAAGTGTGGCAAACCCGCTTTTGGATGCTACACTTCCAGATGGTAGTAGAGCACAACTCACATTACGTAAAGAAGTAACTACTCGTGGATCAACGTTTACAATCAGAAAATTCAGGGAGAGACCCTTTTCACCAATAGAGTTAGTGGAGTTGGATACAGCAAGTTCTGAAATGATGGCATATTTCTGGTTGGCAGTAGAATATGGGGCTTCTGCCATTTTTGCAGGAGGAACAGCCTCTGGTAAGACAACATCTCTTAACGCAGTGACAATGTTTATACCTCCCAACGAAAAAATTGTAAGTATTGAAGATACTAGGGAGCTGAATCTTCCCCATCCCAACTGGATTCCAAGCGTTACTAGAACTGGTTTTGGAGGAGAAGGTAAGGAAATTGATATGTACGATCTTCTAAGGGCAGCATTAAGACAAAGACCTAGATATATTATCGTTGGAGAGGTTCGTGGAAGGGAAGCGTATGTGATGTTCCAAGCGATGGCTACAGGACACACAACATATTCTACATTCCACGCTGAGTCTGCTAGAGCATTAGTTCATCGTTTCACGCAAGAACCTATAAATGTCCCGAGAATCATGTTCTCTTCGTTAGATATGATAATTCTTCAGAAGTTTGTTCGAATACGAGGTAGGCCTTATAGAAAAATGGCAGAGGTAGTAGAAATAGTTGAAGTAGATCCTATGACACAGGAGATATCTACAAACAAAGTTTTCTCGTGGGATCCAGAAACTGATAGGTTCGAATACTCAGG
>CBEVQP010000026.1:0-12798 GCA_965552035.1 uncultured Thermoplasmata archaeon
AATAGTCATATGCTTAACATTATAACGTGGGTGCTAGGAGTATGGATCCATTTTCAGCACTAATGGGATTCCTCGTTGGAACTGCGTTAACTATGATAGCATTAGAATACATGTTTTACAAAAGCAGAGATAATGTGATTACTGCAGACTGGAACCTCGTTGAAGAGCGAAACCTAAAGATTTGTACTACTCAGATGGAGACAATCCCAATACCAGAGGACGTAAAAATATTGGTCCAAAAGGGTACAAAACTTCCTGGGGAAATTGTTAGAAAGGCTATAGTCAGAGAGGCAGATAATGTGCATATGAACTTTGCAGTGAGCGATGATAGAGCATACATATTTATGGGACCAATTGTGAAAGATGTAAAGGCCTTTGTAACTACGGATAATCAAGTGATAGAGGATCTAAACGAGATGTTCGATAAGCTATGGAAATCATCAGAACGTCAGTTTTATGATGTAGGTGAAATCGAGAGACTAGAAGAATATTTGGATTCTCCAATAAAAGTAAAAGGAAAGATATTGTCCCCAGAGTTACTTATTAAAGGGCTTGATGCACGTCTTGTTCTTCCCGATGGAAAAGTGCTTATGGTTCGAGCTTCTCCACGACTAAACGTGGACGAGATACAGATGTATAACCTCCACGGATCGAATGTCGAAATTCAGGGGATTCTCAGACTATTCCAAGGAACGTTATACATTGAGGCTACCTCGATAAGGAGGATATGATAATGATTATTCCCTATATTTTGGCCATAATAGCATTACTTTCTTGGGGAATTTCACCGCTTATTTACAAACCTTTTATTGGAAACCTCACCGGAGTTCGTGCTAATGCATTAAAAAATAATTTTGCTGCAATTTTAGGTATAGTTATTGGAGTCGGATATACGTATTCTCTATCAACTCTAGATGAGTTAACTATTTTGGCCGTGATTATTGCTACGATAATGAATGTAATTTTAGGAGACATCTTTTTCCTTGAAGCGATTAAAAGGGGTGGAGTGAGTATAGGAACGCCAGTATCTTATACGTTTCAAATATTTGTTTTGATTTTTTCATGGCTCTTCTTAAGGGAAATTCCAACACTTTTTAGTATAGTAGGAGCCTTCTTAGTAGTTCTCGGGATATTCTTAACTTCGTACTCTTTTAGAGATGTAAAAGACAAATTGATGGGCGTCGTATGCGGACTCATCGCGGCTTTTATATGGGGTCTAGGACTAACAATTTATGGAATGATGCTCAGAGCACAACTTCCACCAGAAATAGTTGTGATGATACGAGGGTTTGTAATTCTGGCCATATACGGCCCCTACGCTGCTATTCTAATGAAAAATTACAAAATAAGTGCTAAATCATTTGTTATGCTTAATATTGGCGGAGTTTTTGGAATTTTAGTAGGGAGCATAGCATACTACTACGCAATCTATCTTTCAGGCAACATTGGAGCAATCACAGTGATAGCATCAGCATCTCCAGTCATAGGTTTTGTGGGTTCACAAATAATTTATAAAGATGAGAGAACCTCAAATATTCCAAGGTTAGGATACTTTGGAGTTGTATTAGTTCTCATGGGAATACTCCTTACTTCCCTTGGAGGTGTTTAAGTTTTGAAAAATAAGTTCGTTGGAGCCCTCTTAGGATTTGTTGTGGGAGACGTTTTGGGATCTCCCTTCGAGGGTATAGGTGCCCCGGACATAAAGGAACAATATGGATACATAAAAGGACCCGTCAAAGCAAATGCCTACACTGATGATACAATAATGATGAAAATCGTTTTAGATACTATCTTAGAGGAAGGAAAGTACAATCCACAAAGTGTTCTTAAGAAGTATATAGAAAACAAAGACAAGATGATAGGGATAGGTCTTACCACTTATTATGCACTTTCTCACGCATCATTGGACGACATTTACGCTGGCGCAAAATATGCCTCTTCTATGGGATATGGATTTGGCAATGGCCCCCTTATGAGAATATCTCCAATAGCCCTTTATCACTTCTATAGTGACGATATCGAGAAATTTGTCAACGATATAATCTCGGAGACTTTGCTAACCCACTATACGAATAAAGCAGTCACCTCAGCGGTAATGTTTTCAAAATTTTTAAACTCGATCGGTGAGGGACTGTCTCCAGAAGATAGCTATTTAGAGGCTTTGGATCTTGTGCATTATATTCCATCAGAATTTTTGGATGAAAAAGTAGTGAAGATCTTTGAGGAATCCTTAAACATGAACATAGAATCCCTGGAACCTAGGGAGTTTAAAGGACTAATTACGAATACGTTAAGAATAGCTGTTATTTCTTCTTTTGAGGAAGATTTTGAAGAGACGCTACTTACAATTGTGAATATGGGTGGAGATACTGATACAAATTGTGCTGTTTCTGGAGCAGTTTTGGGAATAAAGTTGGGATATGAAGCTATCCCGAAGGAATGGTTAGAGTATGTGTCTATAAAAGATGAAATTATTGAAAAAAGCGAAAAACTCAATGACCTCGCTAAGTCAAGGTCTGCGCAGAATTCTTGATGCACTTATTGCAGGCATGATCGCAGGATCAAGTATAGGTGCAGTTGGAGGAGTATATGCTGTTTCCAGCATTTCAAGATCAAAAACAGTACCTCCCGTAACAACGACAGATGCTATAATGTTAGCCCTTAGCCCTGCATTACGCCCGATAGCTTGGTATCCCAATATTCTCCCATTATTGTCGAAAATAAGTTTCGAAATGTAGTCTTCTCCACCTGGATAGTATTCTGGGAGATCTTTTGTTTGGGAAATAACTTGTTTAAATTTAATTCCAGCATTTTTTAATTCGGTTGCTGTTGGTCCAATACCGGCAATTTCAATATCAAAAATCTTGGATACTCGCGTATTAAGCACGCCAGGTGGAAGTCTTGTATTCCCTCCTGCGGCGTTAATTCCTGCAACCATGCCCTGTCTAAAGGCGATACTTCCTAGTCCGACAGGGACAGGATTTCCCGTTATAAGATCGGGATACTCTGTACATTCTCCTGCCGCATATATTCCAGGAATATTGGTTTCTGCACGTTCATTTATTTTTATTCTTCCAGTACTCCCAAGTTCTATTCCTTGATTTTGAATAATTTCTAGATTAGGTCTTATTCCTAGTGCCGAAACTGCCATATCAGCTTCTATAGTTCCCTTTGAGGTTTCTACCACAACTCTATCTTCCTGTTCTTGCACGTTTTTTACAGCAGTTCCTAACATCAACTTAATGCCATGACTTTCTAAGATCTTTGATATTCTAGAGCCAATTTCTTTGTCGACGAATTTTGGTAAAACATAGTCAAAGTATTCTACTAAAGTGACTTCTAATGACAACTCTTTTAGTGCTTCAGCAACTTCACACCCTATCGCGCCCGCACCCATTACTATTGCTGTCTTAGCACTTTTAGCAGCATCTTTTATTCTTAAGGCATCGTCGAGAGTTCTTAAATTAAATATTCTCTGATAGTTTCCATATTTGGGTTTATCGATCGAACCTGTAGCAATTATTAGTTTATCAAACTTTATACGTTCTCCAGAAGATGTTTCGACAAACTTATCCTTTACATTTAAAGAACGAACCTCTGTAGAAAGTCTAAGATCTATATCATGACGTTCATACCATTTTTTGTCAAACTCAATCGCCATCTCCTTAGAAACCTTCCCTGAAATAACAAAAGGTAGTACACAACGAGAATATAGCGGATATTTTTCCTTTTCTAGAATAATTATTTCATGCTCTCCTTTTTTATCGTAAAGTCTTGCCATCTGTGCTGCAGTTGTTCCAGCAGTCATCCCACCTACAATAACAATTCTCACGAGATACACCCCCTAGTCAGGAACAATCCTAGTGCCCGTCTTTCCTCTTAGTGCTTCAAGGGCCTTTTCTAGAGAGCTAATAATAGCAACATTTCCTGTGTTTTTCACAAATCTAATTGAAGCTAGGATCTTAGGACCCATGCTTCCAGGAGGGAAATGACCTTCTTTATAGTATTTTTCAGCCTCACTGACTGTTATTGTGTCAAGAGCCTTTGCGTTGGGTTTAGAGAAGTTTAGATACACTTTTTCAACTCCTGTTAGTATAATCATTTTTTCAGCATTAAGTTGTGATGCCAATCTTTCTGTTGCTAAGTCTTTATCAATAACTGCTTCGACACCTTTTAAATCACCATCTTTCGTCTTGATAACCGGAATTCCTCCTCCCCCAACGGCAATAACAATCACACCAGCGTCTAATAATCTCTTAATAGCCTCTATTTCAAGAATTTTTTTAGGGTCCGGCGAAGGCACGACTCTTCTCCAGCCTTTTCTGCCCACGTCGTATTTCATTACATACCCTTTCTCTTTCATTAATTTTTTAGCCTCCTCCTCCGTGTATGAAGGACCGATAAATTTTGTAGGATTTTTGAAGGCGGGATCATTTTCATCGACCAAAACCTGTGTTACTATTGTTGCAACTGGCCTGTGAATTCCCCTTCTTTTTAATTCTACCTGCAAAGCTTGTTGAATCCAATATCCAATCATACCCTGACTTTCTGCTCCACAAACATCTAAGGGCATAGGAGGAACCAAAGAAGCAGCAATTTCATTTCTTAAAAGAATATCGCCAACTTGAGGACCATTTCCATGAGTTATGACAAGGTTAACACCATTTTCTAACATTTCTGCGAGATACTTTGCAGTCATCCTTACATTTTTCATTTGGGATTCAGCGTCTCGTTCTTTATTATTTTTTTGGATCGCATTTCCTCCTAAGGCAACGACTACAAGTTCGCTCATTATTTAGTCACCTCACCCCAAAATAGTCAATATTTTGGTTAGATAAAATCCTAAGAAGTTATTTTTAAATGCATGGGAGCTAAAAAGTAGTGTAAAGATGCCTAATTAATGATAGGGAAAACTTTAACTTATTATTGATTGAATGTTACATGCTATCGAACGTCATTTTAGAACAACTTATTTTATAAGCCTCCTAGTAGAAAATCCTCACCTCTTAATGCGGAAGCCTCAAGTCTTATTCTCTAGTTTTCTCATTATCCACTCAAATATCTTTGAAATCCTGTTTATTTTTTCCTTGCTGCTTCCATCGTACTTTACAGAATGCGAGCCATTAAGTACTAGGAGCTCCACGTCTTTTCCAAAGTATTTCAAAGTGTTGTAGAGCGCTATTGATTGAGAAAACGGACATCTCCAATCCTCTAAGGCACCTACTACGAGTACAGAGGCGTTGTATTTATTTGCCAGGAAAATTGGTGAGTGTTTCACATAAGCTTCTGGATCTTCAATGGGATGCTTGTTTTTGTATGTCAACATCCCAAACTCAATACCTTCATCTGAAGTCAACATTGCTGAAAGATCTTCATAAATGCCCCGCTCTAATACTGCGGCGTCGATATTGTCTATTAAGGACAATATAAACGCACCTATGAATGCACCAAAGGACTCTCCTATTAGTACATTTCTTTCCCCTTTATTAGCGTTAATATAGCCTGCAACGTCCCTTATTATTTCTTCTATGGAGCTTACTTCTTTAAACCCTGCACTACCCAGATAATTAATAAGATGCACCTCAAATCCACTTAAGGCATAAAGGCTAGCCTCAAAGTTAAACGCAAGACCATACGACGATCTAGGACCACCATGAACCATGAACATCTTTTTTTCACCTTTTCCAAGAATAATATGTCTATCGTTTACGATCGATACGTTAATAGGAGGAAGTCTAGTTGCGCTCGTAATTTCAAATTCTTTTCGAGTATTCCATCGATATATGCTTATTACAGAAGACCTTTGAGGATTGCTCCATAGGAGTGCAAGACCATAATTTGACGCGCTTATGCCGTGAAAGCATCTATCCCCTTCGAGCAATATTCTATGTTCAAGTGTGCTGAGGTCAAGCTCACGAACTACGCTTTTATATCCCTCAGTGGAAATAAAATAGAGCTTATCCTTGTAATAGGCCAAGGATTCGCCGTCTATCCCAGGATAAGTTTCTGTCCAATCTCCAGGATCCCCTGCTACATCAATAACATCACAATCGCCGTTTTCTTCCATGATTATGATATCTCTTTTACCAAAGAAACCATTTTTTGATAAATCTGTGACAATCATCACAATTTTTTCGTCTGCCCAGATCATTTCGTTGACAAAGCCGGTTATCTCTTTAATAGGATCTCCATCTACGTATATCTTTTGTTTTAGTGGGCCTAAGGATGAAACTTTGGTGTATGCTACCTTACCGGAAGTTGAGATGACCGCATTAGTAATCCAACCGTCGTCTACAAAGTTTTTTGACTTTATTATCTTTTTAGGAATGCTTTCTTTAAACAACGGACCAATCCCATCCATCACAGCAATTCTTTCGCTCACATAGCCCTTAGGTTTTTGAATCTTCTCAGAAGTAACAATCACCATATGCCCATTTTTGGATACATCGTAGTAGACAACATCTCGTGCAATCTCCTTTTCGTCTATATAGCCAACTCTTTTCATAACGAGTGTGGACTCTTGTAGATATAGGTATACGTCGCCTCTATACCATTTTGGAGAATGACCTACAGCATCCCTCATCACGCTTATTTTATCGTGAACCATCACCTTGCTTTTGGTTTCTTGTAAGTCGTAGGACTGAATGGTGAATAGAACATACCCTGAAGCATTTATAGAACAATCTGTAAAGAACTTGATGCGTGAAAGATCGAGTGGGGAAATTTTAGAATCTTGTGAAATCAATTTAATCAACCCCTAAAGATATTGTGTACTTCAATTTAATATTTCTTATAAATCGTTTTTAATTTTAGCTCTGAAAATAAACTAAGGAAATGGTTAAAAAATGAGATTATGGGGAAAGGCGAGAAATAGTTCTTGGAAACGGCAGAGAATCTCTTATATGCGAAAGCCCGCAAATCCACATAATAAACCTATCAGCACCAAGGCCGAAACCAGAGTGAGGGACACTCCCGTATCTCCTTAAGTCAATATACCACTCGTAGTCTTCTGGTTTTAACCCCATTTCGAGTATTCTGTCAATTAGCTCTTGTTTGTCGAAAATTCTTTCTCCCCCACCTATGATTTCACCATATCCCTCTGGAGCAAGAAGGTCATGACACAAAAGGGCTTTGGGCTCATTGGGGTCTGGTCTATGATAGAAACCCTTCTCTCTAGGGAAGTGGGTGATAAAGAAGGGGTTATCAAATTCTAACGTAAGTGCTCTCTCCTCATCTGCGCCTAAGTCATCACCCCACTTAAGCTCAAAGCCTTTTTTGTTAAGAATTTCCAAGGCCTCTTCGTATTTTATTCTTTCAAAGGGCAAAGAAAGATCTAGCTTTGAAATATCTCGCCCAAGAATCTTTAGTTCTTCTTCATTATGTTCTAATACCTTGTCGACTACATATTTAATCATTTGCTCTTCGAATTTCATCATATCTTCATTATGATACCATGCTGCTTCAGCCTCAACATGCCAAAATTCTGTTAAGTGTCTTCTTGTCTTTGATTTTTCTGCTCTAAAGCTTGGGGCTACAGTGTATACTTTCTCAAGACTAAATATTAATGCCTCAAGATAAAACTGCGCAGATTGGGTAAGATAAGCCTTTTTACCAAAATAATTTACCTCAAATAGTGTGGCCCCACCCTCTACAGCAGCAGTTATGAAGGTAGGGGCTGTGACGAAGTAGTATCCTTCCTTTTTGAAGAACTCGTGCAAGGCCCAGAAAGCTTGAGATCGGATTTTCATGATAGCACTCATTTTTCTACTTCTTATCCATAGGTGTCTAACATCAAGTAAGAATTCTTCACTATAATCCTTTGTTATGGGAAAAGGCTCTGCAAGATTAACAATCTCAATATTGCTGCCACGAATTTCAATTCCACCCGGAGCCCTCTTATCCTCTACAACTTCTCCTTCAACAATAAGTGAACTCTCAATGGTAATAGATGACGCCTTTTCAAATATATCGTCTGGAACGACTCCTTTTTTAAATGTACATTGTACTATTCCAGTAGAGTCCCTTAAGACAATAAATGCTATTCCACCGGTTTCTCTAGCTCTGTAAGCCCATCCTCGTACTTTAACTCTCTCACCAATCTTGTTTTTGAGCTCTGAAATAGGTGTATACATGATGACCCACCCTTTAATCATTGTTCAAACATTTGACGAAGAATTCATACATATCTCAATATATAGGAAGAGTATCACTATAAACCCTTTATTATTTTTTGGAGTTCCATGTCGTTTTTAGTGTTTTCATAATCCAAATTGTCATCAAGCTACAAAAGTTTTTTAATAATGAGGAAACAATACATGCTAATGGATAAAAATTAGCCCTTAATTAAAATAACAATGAAAAATATTCAATAAGATGTCATAATGTTGATGATTTCGGCTAAAAATGGATAAATAGCATCAAAGGTCGAAAAATATCAATTTTTCTGTGGCAGAAGGTAAATAAGTCAATTGGTGAGAATTAATGAGAGGAAAAATTGAAGAGTGGATTAGGAGACTCAAAGAAGAAGTATATCCACTTGTCGAGGACAAAGTATCTTTAGAGGAATTTGAAGCAAAAGTGAAAAAATGGGCATTAATAATTCCAAACTATAATGAACTGAAAAGGAAACTAATGCAAGATTTAGGCGTATATATGACTGCTGAGACCCAAAGAAAGAAAATTAGCGAAATAGAAGATGGTGATCGCCGTTTAGAGGTAATAGGAAAAATTCTTGGCGTGAGGGAAATAGTTACGGAGAGAGGAAAATATTACGTAGGAGTATTGGCTGATGAAACCGGATCAATAAGTTTCAGAGCTTATTTAGATACGTTTCCATATAAATCTGGTGAAAATATAAGAATTGTCAATGCGTATGCCCGATCTGGACCGTCAGGTTTAATGTTGTACATTACTCAAAATACGATTATTGAAAGATATAAAGAAGAGATATATGTTGTAGAGGCCGGAAAGAAGCGAATAATGGATCTTAAAGATGGAATGTTTGGCGTAGAGGTTGAGGCTCTGGTTTTAAAAATTAAAAGAAGGATAAACGAGGGCAAGGGACCTAAAATAAGAGGCCTTTTATGTGATGCAACGGGTAAAATCGCATTTTCTTCATGGGTTGATTTGGATCTTAATGAAGGAGACATGGTTCGTATTGTAGGTGCTAGTGTACAAAGTTTTAGAGGAATTCCAGTATTGATGATAGACCAGTATTCCCAGATTGAAAAGCTCTATGGGGGAGAAATTTATTGCGTAAGCTCAGAGACTTTGTACGATATTGCCGCGAGAGGTGGAGGTTTAGACGTAAGCGTCCAAGGATTAATCGTTGATGTGAAACAGGGCAGTGGTCTTATCAAACGCTGTGAAAAGTGTGGGAGAATATTAAAAGAGGGCGGTATATGCCCGGAGCATGGGAAGGTAAAGGGATTTCTGGATCTCCGGGCTAGAGTAGTTATAGATGACGGAACTGGCGCTTTGCTTGCGATAATCAACAGGGAAGCTCTTGAAAAGATTCTTGGAGAAACTTTAGAAGACCTAGTAAATAAAGCTAAGGAGGATATTGAGTTTGGTACGGGATACTCGTATATCAAAGAAAAATTATTTGGCAAATATGTAACGGCCAGTGGAAACATTCTTCCTGGAAGAACGGGATTAGTATTTCTTGTGGATTCGATTGAAGAGAACACTATAAGTCAAATGAGCGAAAAACTCTCTAAAATCTTAGAAGAACTTTCATGAGGGTTGATATTATGTTTAGAAGACAAATTGCATGGCGCGTATTTATTGAAGAAATTAGGAGATCTAAACAAATTCACGAAGAAGAAATGGATGGAAAAATCGTTAGATACCTTGTTTCACCTTTCGGAGCTCTTATTAATAGAATCTACATGGTAGGTACTGTTACGGATATTGTGGAAAGCTCAGAGAAAAAGACGATAAAAGCAAGAGTTTCAGACATAACAGGTGTCACATCCATTTATGCCGGAGAGTTTCAGCCGGATGTATACACATTTCTTAAGCTTATAGGGGATGAACCTACAATTATCATGTTCACAGCAAAAATCCGTGTTTTTGAACCAGAGGAGGGTAGAAAAATACCGCTTATAAGACCCGAAAGAATAAAGAAGGGTACGCTAAACGACAGGAATATATGGATTGTAGACGCAGCATCAAACGTAATAGAAAGAATGGAATATATGGAAAAGGTTATAGGAAAGTTTGATGGAGAATTAACCGAAGACATGCTAATCGAGCTAGGGATTCCTCCACATTATTGGAGACCTATTAAGATATCCCTAATGTATTATACTCCCGAGGAAATTTTGGATCAAATTAGGGATTACAAGAGTTTGTTGTCAGACAGTTTAGGATATGTCAGCGACGTAATTAGAGAGGAATACGTTGAAGAGGAAACAGAAGAGATTGAGGAAGAAATTCCAGAGTATTTCGAGGAAGAAGAAGAGGAGAGCCCCATAGTGAGAGCTATTTTGGAAGCTATAAGAGAACTTGATAAGGGATCTGGTGCTCCGTGGTCTGAGGTTGTGGAGAGAGCTCATGGACTAACAAAAGTAAGTCGAGAAATTATTGAGGAGGTAATTGAAGATTTACTCACTAATACAAGAATATACGAGGTTGCAAGAGGCAAGTTAAAGTTGTTAGAATAAGCGGAAAAGAAAAATAAATTTTAAAGAATAAAGAGAAAAGAATTGAACAAATTCAGCACTCGGGAGATCTTTATTCAATCTTAATAGATCCTGTTGGACAGCTGTTTGCGGCGTCCTGAACACAAGAAGCATCGGTCTCATCAACTTTTGCATAGGCTTTTCCATCCTCACCTAACTCAAAAACTTCCGGACAAACTTGCACACATATGCCACATCCTATACAGGTTTCCTTATCTACTATCACCTTTACCATACACAGCCCTCCATATTTTCTTTGAGTCCTTTATTAGCAAGGTTGATGTACTTCGGAAACAATATCTCTTAATAGTTTCGAGATGTTTAAACCTTTTTCTAAAATTGTGGGTGAAAAAGGATGTTGTTTCCACTCCTTGTCATAAACTTTCATGAGATAGACCACCTTAAATATTCGCCTACGTCTATCAGCCTCCCAGCATCCAAAGCAAATATGGAATCATACACCCCCTTCAAAGGCGCAAATATATGAGAGGCTATTATCATGTCCTGACCACGCTCCTTTAAATCTAAAACAAGATTTCTTATCTCTTCCTTACCCCTTATGTCTATCCCCGCAAAGGGCTCGTCTAATAATATAAGCCTCGGAGATCCTACGAGAGATGCTGCTATAGAAATCCTCCTAATCATCCCTGCAGAATACGTAAATATCTTCCTCTCCCAGAACTTCTCGATGCCCAAAACCTTCTCAACGTCGCCGCCCTTCATCTCAGCGATAGCATATAAAAACTCCTTCCCGCTCATCCACCATGGGATTCTGGGAGGATCCAAGGAAAAGCCAATTTTCCCCACTATTTTTCCTCTCTCTTTCCAAGGATCATATCCAAGAACCCTTATCTTCCCAGAAGTCGGCCTAAGGAACCCCGCAATTATCTTTATCAGCGTGCTTTTTCCAGAACCATTTGATCCTACTATAAGCGTTAATCCCTTATCTATGCTTAAGCTTATATTATCCAGCGCAACAATATGCCTAAATTTCTTGCTTAGATCCTTTGCCTCTACGATCATACCATTTTCCTCCTGAGGAGGCCGTATGCTATAATAACCCCCGTTAACCAGGTCATTATGATAATAACGTTCCAGTTGTCAAACCCCACTTTTTCTATACGAAACATTAAATTTACATCTCTTTCCGACGTAATTAGGTAGAATCCTGCTTTTTCTATTATTGATACCTTGTTCAGAGATCTCCATTCGGTGATATTAGTCGAATCTAAACCGTACATTGCATCTGAGATCTTAGCTCCGTATGGATAGGTTAGAAAGTTAATCACGGCACCATATGGCGTAATAATCCCTTCAGTACTCCCCTCACGAACGTCTATGTAATATCCAAGTTGACCTTCAAGGGTTCTCTGGACGGAAACTTGTTGTAGGCCTATAGCTATTGATGCAAGTAAAATGCCAAGCGCGACCCAATAAAACTCTTTTCTCATGGGATCTCCCTCCTCTCTCCGGCGATAAATATGATAATCACCATTAGAATCCAGAAGATTAATGGCAAGAAATGAGAAAACGATAGTTCATGACTTATAATCAAAGCTTGACCGCGATAGATGTAATTGATTATACTAACAATAATAGCTCTAGGAACATTTAGACTCAACACGAGATACTTTTGTAGGGACATTATTTCAATGTACGAAAGGTAAAAAACCGCTATCGAGGTTATAAGCGCGATTGGAAATGAAAGGGTAACAATGGCTATTAAAAAGCCGATGAGATATGTTGAAAATGCATAACCGACGAAAGATATTACAAAGTAGAGGAGAGCTAGAAGAAGGGATATTGGTCTATGAAAAGCAATAGAAGGATAAGACATCATAAATGCTATAACCGAAGAAAATGCTGAAATCATCAGCAACATTAGAAAATCGTTTAAAATCCTTTTGACGTAGATTGTACCTTTTCTCTCTTGAGATGTGAGCATATAATACAGCTCTCCAACTTCCTTTTCATACGCTACCATTGTGCCGAGAATAAGGGTTAAAAGTAAGGCGATTAGCGGAATGCCCCCATAGGTAATGACATAATAGAGCATAAACGGAAAACTATTGGGCCCTACAAAAGGACGGTAATTTTGAACTAATGACGCGTG
>CBEVQP010000027.1:0-12355 GCA_965552035.1 uncultured Thermoplasmata archaeon
CTTTCTTGCTTGATGTATAATTTTTTCTGCAGTAGATACCGGAATCCCAGCGCTTTCTGCAAGCTCTTCTGGAGACGCTACGGCTATTGATAATACATCTACATAACCGGCCTCTCTAAGTTTTTTTGCAGTAGTTTCTCCTACTCCCCTAATATCTGTGATTTCATACTCTTCTTCAACATCTTCCTTTATTTCTACGTCCATAACATTCTCCTCCACAGATACTTATGAAGTATATCACTTTAATAAGGACGACACTCAACCCTGAGAGTCTTTTACTATACTCGATATAAAATTTCATAAAAGTTTCTTACGTCTATGACAAGATATAACTTATTTTAAATAACTCTCAAAATTTCTGAAAGATGTTGTTCAAGGATTCCTCACCATTTACCACCATATAGCTACACATTAGATAGCATATCCACTTCCCATTGGCACACTAATGCTATTTTGAGGTGTTAATATGTCAAAGACATCGGAAGAGCCAATAAAGAGGGTTATAGAGTCTGAAATTATTAAAAGAGCGATGTCATATGCCAAAAAGTTTTTTAAAGATGCTGGCGTTCACGGTTGGGAGCATGTTGAGCGTGTTCTTGATATTAGTCTGAAAATTGGTATTCAAGAAGGTGCTGATCTTGAAGTATTGGCTCTTTCTGCTATTTTGCATGATATTGCAAGGAAATTTGAAGAAGAGGGACTAATAGAAGATCATGCTATCGAGAGTGCAAAAATGGCCAAAAAATTCTTAGAAGAGTTAAAATACCCGAAAGCAGAGGCGGTTTATGAGGCGATAATTTCCCATAGTTTTAGTACAGGGGTTTCCCCGAAATCACTAGAAGGGAAGATATTGAGTGACGCTGACAAGATTGATGCAATGGGTGCAATAGGTGTAGCACGCGTGTTTATGTATTCTGGAGAACATGGAAGGACTATAGAAGATTCTATAAAACACTTCTACGAGAAAATTCTTCGTCTTAAGGATATGATTTACACAAATACAGGAAAAAAGATTGCAGAAGAGAGGCACAAGTTTGTAGAAATTTTTGTAAAACGGCTTGAGGAGGAGTTATCTGGCATTAAATGAATTAGAATTCTTGAAGATTGGAGAGGGGTCCTATAGGTTCTACGGTGTTTTCTACTACGGCATATACGTTTATATTGCTTAATCCCTCAAGAGAGGCAAGTATTGGAGATAGAAAGTCTTCTGGACCTACAATTGCATTTAAAGCTGTTCCCAATGCTAAAGGAGATGTCGCAGGGAGTACATGTATCATATATCCCTCGGGATGTAATACTTCTGCATGTACTGGTATTTTAAATGATGTCCCAAATTCGTCTCTAATTATTATCGCAGGATGTTCGTGACCCATGACAATCGTTTCATAGCTTTTTAGAGAGATGTCTCTGGGATATTTATGGCCATGAATTATTAACGTATCGTCAATTTCTAAATACTCGATAAGATCCACTCCCCAGTCCCTTAATGTATAATAAACAAAATTATCGTGGTTTCCTCTTACGACAATAATTTCAGAAAACTTCTCTTGCATCTTTTCAATAAATTTTGAGACATTTCTCTTTTCTAAAGGATTTTCTTTTCCAAACTCATGTTTTATGTCCCCTGCAATAATGAGCTTCTTTGCTGTTGAGTTTGATACTCTAGATACTATTTCGCTTAATTGTAAAGGAGGGATTTGTATTCCTTGAGATGCAAGTACATACTCAATTCCAAAATGAAGGTCTGCATAAATTCCATAGTCCTTTATTTTAATGCCAAAACCTTCAACTATCATCTCCAAAACCCTCATATAAGTCAAATAGCGTAACCTTTCCTCGAGTCATTCTTTTCTTCTGAAAGATTAATCCGTTCCTTTCTAGGAATTCTGTAAATATCTTTCTATTTTTCTCTTTTATTTTCGGTATGGCTCTTCTGATCATCTCTTTGATCTTCTTCTCTGCACCAGAAGTTACGTAGAAATATATTTGGTCCCTAGTAGTCCCCGTTTCCGTATAACTAACAAGAATTACTATTTCTCCCTTTCTATGTCTTCCCGTCCTTCCTTTTCTTTGAATGGTTCTAACTTTCGAGGGTATTGCCTCGTAGAAGATAATAAGATCCGTCTCCGGTATGTCTAAGCCCTCCTCAGCAACGGAGGTCGCTACAAGTACGTTGTATTCTCCCCTTCTAAAGCTCTCAATGACACTTATCTGCTCTTTTTGAGACATCATAACACCTTTTCTAAGCCCTTGACCTATGAAAATTCTGGCTTTTGCATTAGGTACTTTTTGGTTTATTAAATCCTCCAATTGTTTAGCAACATCCCTATACTCTACGAAAACTATGATCTTAGGTACTCCTCTTTTATTTAATGCGTCGTCTACAATCTCCACTACCTTTTCGACCTTTGGATTTCCCAGATCTTTTAGCATATTATATGCAAGAAGTATCCTCTCATCGTTAGTGAGAACTGCTGAGGTTCTTGTCCCCTTCTTAAAAATCGCTTCTCTTAGATATTCTCTAGCAAAACCTGGACCATGGCGATCTAATACTTCTATTGCGTGGTGTAGCTTTAGGGCCATTCCTATATACATAAGGGCTCGAGACTTTGTGCTTTGATCAACTTCAGCCTCAGAAATCATCTCCATCTTTTCTGTGAGTTCTCTTATAGATACTCTGTTGGGGCTTTCGGATGAAATTATTTTCATTGATTTTAAAATAGAGAGTATTGTACCAAGAGCGTCTACAAGTAACTTTCTTGCAATTAAAGCCTTTTGAGGCATCTTTACACGTATAATTTTTATTTCTTTTTCAAATAAGTACTTCCTCACTTCTGGGTCGGTCTCACTTTTGAATTCAATGTTATACACTCCCAAATTCGTACAAATCTCGATTAGATCTTCGATTCTATTTCCTGGTGACGCCGTAAGTCCTAAAACAAGTGGATACCACGCTATTTCCCAATATTTTTTTGCTATGCGAACATATGGGTAATCACCAACAGCTCTATGAGCCTCATCAAAAACTAATACGGAATAAGACTCTAATGGTACTATCTCTCTTTCTAAATCATTCAAAACTACTTGGGGCGTTGCAACAACTATCTTTGCTCGTGACCATATTGATGTTCTATCTTCTGGCGATATGTGTCCGCTGAGAGATACTATTTTATCGAGGTCGATCTTCATTACACGCCTCAAAAACATCTTATGTTGTTCCACTAGAGGTCTCGTTGGAGCCATGAAAAGCGCCCTAGTGTTTGGGTATTTGTGTAATCTTTCCGCAATAACCCTTGCAGCAATGGCCGTCTTACCTAACCCTGTTGCAAGTACCACTAATGTGGGAGCTCTAAGACATGCTCTCACAATTTCGCCTTGATATGATCTCTCTTCCAACGATTTATCCTTAATTAATGGGTGAGAAACGTATATTACATCCTCTTCCAAGGTCCTAGCACCTTTTGACTCTGCTAATTTAATTTGAGCCTCTGCAAGTATATATTGCTTTTTGCCTGGAAATATTCACCATGATTTAACTGAGAATTCACTAACAAAAATTCTGAACCAAAAAGTATATTACAGACGACTTACCTTAGTAGTGCGCTTAAGTAATGTAGAGGTGTAGTTTGTGTTTGCAGAAAATTCGCCTAAGAGAGGTAAAAGAAGCGACAGAACCTTTAGAAGACCTGTAAAGGTTGGAGATGTGCTAGATGTGAAAATTGTGGGTGTAGGTAAAGAAGGAGACGGGTTTGCTAGAGTCTCTGGATTTGTGATATTTATCCCCAACTCGAAAGAAGGGGAGTCTCATAAGATACGCATTGTAAAGGTTCTAAAAAGCTATGCATTTGGAGAAATCATTGAATAAAGTGTAGATTTCCAGTTTTTGAACAGATCAGGATACTCTTTTTCCTTTATTTAAATTTTTAAATTTTTTAATTTAGACTTACTTTTTCACGTAAGGTGCTGCTCTATGATTGTCTTAATTCAGTGTAAAAGGGACCTCGCTAGCACGAATATTGCAAGCAAAATTCTTGAGAACTTCAAACCTAAGGTGTATGGAAAATTTAACAATGAGAACGTCTATCTAATTAGTGAAAATGTCTTATTAGTAACAATAACAAAAGAACATATTTACTACAATTATTTAGATAAAGATATCTCGGCAACACTTAAAGTATATCCAAGAATTATGATTTTCTTGTCCAGACATTCGAGTAAAAGCAAAATGAAGACGTTAACAGTTCATCCCATTGGTAATTTTTCAGAAAATTTATATGGGGGTCTGCCAAAGACGTTAGTGTGGTCTACTCCAGAAATCATGAGTGAGGCTCTAAGAATCTTGTATAATTACTCTAAAAAGCTGGATTTTAAATGTTCCTATGAAGTAACTCATCATGGTCCATATGTTGATGTTCCCTCATTTTTTATCGAAATAGGGAGTGATGAAGAGGCTTGGAAAAACGAAGACGCAGGATACGCTATTGCGGATACCATTATAGAGCTCATTGAAAGGCTTCTCGAAAATAAAATAAAAGAAACAGTAAACTTTGTGGGGCTTGGTGGAGGTCACTATGCTCCTAGATTTACTAGATACGCCATAGACGGTCTGAATTTTGGACATATGGTCCCCGAGTATAATGCCTCTTTTGATAGTCTAAAACTTGCTATTGAAAAAACACCTAGAGCCAAAAAAATTGGAATACACAAAAAGAAGGATACTAAGTTTGAAGAAATCATTGAAAAAATAAAAGAAAGTGGTATAGAGATTATAGAACTAAAATAAAATGGTTTTAACATCCCTCACGTTATTCTTCTTAGTTTCCATAGCGTTCTAATATATATTGCAAATAGCACTCCAAAGATGATAATCACGGCCAAGATTATTAGCACGTACCAGTAGGTAGCAATCCAGTTTTCGATCTTAAGCAATGTTGGGTTTCCTGAGACAATCTCTATAGGGTTACTTACGTATCCCTCATAGTCAACGTAGACTCTCCCAAATCCTTTGCTTTGAGCTGTTACAACAATGTAACCAACGCCTGCCGAATCGCTAGGAGTTATAGACTTTATGATAACGTCGAATCCTTCATACTTTAATTGAGGTATTGCATCCACTATTGGATTCCCAAACTTGTCCAGTAAGGTATACGTCACTACAATGTCCTCTCCTGGCTTAACTGTAGTTCTATCCACGTCAATAATTATTATTTTCTCTTCGGCCGGCAATATGGTTAGATTGATGTAATATGATTGATTATATCTTGGAAATACAATAGTAATCGTATACTTTCCTATCTTTTCTCCGTATACATAGAAAGATGCTCTTCCTTCGTTATCTGTCGTTAGAGGAACATCTGCTAAAGTCAATTCTTCGGGAGCGTAGATTTCTATCTTTTCTGAGAGCGCTGGATTATCATATTTGTCTAGAGCAACAAATGATATTTCAACCCTTGTTCCAGCATATATTTTATCAGGACCTAGATACACTATCTTATCTACTCTTCCAGGAAGTATTGTTACGGCAATTGTGGTGAAAATTTCCGGCTTCTCTTCAATATATACTCCTATTTGATACGTTCCGGCCGTCGTGATGTTAAATACTAAAACAGCTTTTCCTTCGTCATCTGTGACGGTGTAATAACTATAAGGTGCTGGGGCATTTGAGATATTGATAGCAAATATTCCTACTTGAGGTACTGGATTGTCATACTCATCATAGACTTTTACCACCACTTCCATTCTCTGTCCTGCTTCGGAGGTTATATTCCTTAGGGCAATTATCTTGGCAGGAGCGCTGGGCCTCACAACCAGCACATCAGAAAACAGTACCTTTCCTTCATATTCGATTACTACGTTATATGTCCCAGCTTTTGTTATTGTAGTCTTATACTTTACAGGTTCGCTGCCCACAACACAAGTATCTGTAAAGTTCCCAATATGTACCACAAGAGTTCTCGTAAGAGGGTTTCCATAGGCGTCTGTCAAAACCATAGTAATTACAAGTTCTTCTCCAGCAACAATCTCTTTCTTATTTAAAGAGGCTGTTAAACTGAGCTCATCTGAAGGCAAAACCATAAACGACACTAACTTGTAAACGTTAGGATCTTGTGCGGTAACCACTTTAAGTGTATGAATACCAGAAGTTGTTGTTACTGTAGTTACATACGCTTTGCCATCAGAATCCGTAACAAGCGTCTCAACGTACCTCTCATCTATATAAACATCAATTTCTGAACCAGGTATTGGATACCCATATTGGTTAAGAACTACTAATGTCGCCTTAAACGTCTCACCAGCTTTTAGCTCTAAGGTTATGTCCTCTACAATGATCTTTGCAGGAGGGCCATAAATGACATTAAGTGACGCAATTCCCTGTACATCAGAGTTCTCCTTCCAAACAACCTTAATGGTGTGTGTTCCAACATCTGTAAAGGTATATGTAAATATAGTCTTTCCATAACTGTTGGTAGTAACGGTGGTCACGTATTCATTGTCAACGTAGACATCAAACTCGTATCCAGCTTTAACAGCATTACCATATTTGTCAAAGACGGAAATCTCTGCGGTGTATGTTCCTCCCAAAATTCCCTCTGAGTCTCCACTAATTTCGACAGTATACGGTTCCCCAGGAAGTATTTCTAGAGTTTTGGTTGCATATATGCTATATCCTGAGACTTTTATAGTAATTACGTCCACTCCTGCTGTCTTTGACATGTAAGTGAATATTGTCTCTCCGTTAACGTCAGTAATTGCCGTATTTGGAGAGATCTCTCCATAAGTCGCATACGCCTCAACATTTATCCCTTCTATGGGGTTTCCATAGTAATCTTTTACTTTTGCTATAATAGCAATAGGTTCGCCCGCATAAACAGACGTTTGTTTGAGTTCTATCTCAACATATGCTGGCTCTCCCGGCAAAATTCTTATAATCTCTTCTACTGAATATTCCTCGCCCTTAATATCTGCCCGTATTACTACCTTGTACTCTCCTGCCTTATAACCTGTAAGAGTTATTGTTGCAACTCCGTTTTCGTCTGTAGTAATATTCTTATTAGGAATTAATATCTCAGAGGGCGCTTCTATGGCAATTTGTGCATTACTTACTGGATTGCCATACATATCCCTTACCATAACTGTTATTCTCGCTTCCTCTCCAGGATTGATAACTAAATTCTCCGGAGATTTTTCTATTACTTGTATTGGAACAATCCCTATTAGATATACTCCAGTCTCATTTGAGACTACTATGAATGGTTCTCTTAATAATATGTTTTCTGAACTTGCAATGGATGTGTTAATTACATTATAGAATACCGTATTTTCAAGGATTTTAACAGCAAGAACTCTTCCGTTTGGCTTCATTAAGAGGAATAAGGTGTCATTATTTGCGATGGGTCCCTCAATTCTAGTACTATTATTTCTTACCTCCGGTGGCATTATTAAAAGCTCACGAGCGCTTAGAGATTTTGCATCTACTTCATATATGTAGTAATTCGAAGTAACGTAGAGTTTTGCTGCTGTTGGGGCATATATTGCATTACCGCAAAGTCTTTCAGTAGATATTTTGAATATGCTCTTCTCTAATATTGTTGATCCATCTATTGGAGAAATAACAAGTAGGTTTCCATCATATGTAATAAGGATCAGATATGATGCCCCAGAGTACTCTTCGGAATGCGGTATTAAGATGTACTTTATGTCCCCTGTTTCTCCTATTGCTCTTTTCCACGTAGTAGTTCCATCTTGATCGTATATTGCGTATATTGTCCCAGCATTATCTATTATAAAAATATGGCCTAAACCGTATGTAAATGCCTTTGGAGGAGCTTCAAAAGAGTACGTCCATATGATCTTTCCAGAGCCATCAAGCTTTGCTAAAGTGCTACTCTCGTTGTCGAATACATAAAGACCACTAGAAGATGTCTCTAAAATAGCTGTTTCTCCAATCCATGGAAGATATGTGCAGAATGTAATATTATTTCCGTCGTATTCGTAAAGCATTCCATCAGAAGTTAATATAAATAGCCTGTCCATAAATACTGCAGCAGAAATGATCTTACCTTCTATTTTTATGGACTCAACGGAGCTCATCTTATTGGGCGATATAACGTAAACGTGGCTTACTGAATCTCCTGCTGAAATAGCATATATGTTTGGTCCGCTTGATATAACACCTACAATTCTTTCATTTCCTACAGAGATATTTTCGACTTCAAAGACGTCTAATTCCGTAATTTTGGGTATGAACGCATATGCAAAATTATATGACTCTAGACCACCATACTTTGAGGGCCAATAATTCTTGGCTAAAACGTATATGTCTGCAAAAGATTCATCGGCTATTCCTGTATCAAACAATAATATTTTCGTTAGAAATTCTCTACTCAAATTATCAGTCGAAGCCTCTAAAGTCTCATTAAAAAGCATCATTGCCCGTATAGTATTTACTCCGGGGCTTGTAAGCAAAATTGTGGTATTTGCTTCCAAACTAAAGACTTCTCCATTTGGCATGAGATAGTATATGTGGCCCCACAAATGACGCGGTAAATAAGGAAGCCATTCTCCTGTAAGATAATCGTAGAAGGAGAACCCCATCTCTAGAGTATTAAGTGTTCCTCCTAGCTCTCCTAAGCTGGGAGAGCCTGCAGATATGTATATAGGAGATGTTATTCTTAGCGCATATGTGCCATTATTTTCCTCTACAATGCCCCAAACAGTATCTCCTATTTTTATTATGTCTAAGGGCGTATATCCGCTCCATGCCCACAAGAGGTTAAGTTCTGCTATCCCCGGAGTGTCTTGTGATTCGCTTACACCATATGCAAACATTCCATTCTTTCTTATAGTCAATATTATTTCACGCATGTTTATATCGGCATATGTCTCGTTTCCATCGTTTATATAGTAATAAGTCTTATATCCTAAGGCTCTAAAAGCAAAGGCTTTTAAGACTTCATCTCCCTTGTTTAAAGAAATTTTTGAAAACGAAGACATAATAGAGGCTTGATTTGCAGTAAATAAGTACATAACTGGCCTTTCTGGCTCATTCATTTGAGGTGGGCTTAGGGAAGCTATGCTGTCCTCAATATTCAGCTCACTTCCTTGAACATATATGTTAGTTCCAAAAATCCAGGAGTAATTATAAGCCAATCCTTGAGCAAAAATTGCAGGAGAGAAGTCCTTCACGTAAAGGCTTGTCATTGGCGATATCGAAGATATTGAGTACTTTATTGTGTCTGAGATCTCTGTCATATTAGTGATATCCAATTCGCTTAAAGCCTCTCCTGTTGATCCGGAATAGATGGTTATCTTCAAATGGCCGCGAAGGTCTCCAACAGGAGCGTTTATTGTTCTATTCATATAATCTCCGATTATGTCCGCATAATTTGCTATAACAGAAAACGTTGCTATATATTCGTCACCTGTTGAGGTCGTATACTTTATCGCAACAGGATATAAAATCTCCTTGACTATACCAATATCTGGACTAGTAGAAAGTGTCCATCCAAAGCTATTCAGATCGCCTTCTATCAAAGTTCCCTCCGTAGCGTTAACTACTAGAGGAGGCCCAAAAGGCAGCGGCACAAAAAGTTTTCCGTTAGAATAAATTACTGTATGTTCTAAACTATATAGCGCCTCATATAGAGGTTTATAAATTATTGCATAATTATTATACAGATCCCATACGTCTTTTTCTTCTGGAAGGGACATAAATCTTGTATAATGGTCCTCAATCAATTTCCAATCAGGGGTCACAAACTCGGAGTTCAAAAATGTCCAAAGTGTTTCTCCACTTACTAGGTCTATAGCCCTTAGCGAATATCTTCCCACGGCTGAGCTCTCAAGTACAAATAATGTTTTATTGTGGACCACTAGTCCTTTTACAACCCCTGAGGAAGGGATATACAATGCGTTAAAGGGGTGGGTAAGGCCAAAAACATCTGGAATTGAAATAATTAGGGACCTCAAAACCCCATTATTATCTTCAAAACATAATATTATGACCAAACCAGTAATGTCCTCTCCATAATAATTCCACGAAAACCAAGAGATCCTGGATGAGATTATTGAAAGTGTTGATCCTAAATAAGATGGTACTTCTATAGGATAGTGTACGACCTTTTCGCCGGTAATAATGTCCACTATAGATAAAATAGGCCTACCATAGGACTCATAAAGATATGCAACATAACTTCCATAAGATTCTGGCTTCCCTAGGGGTCTTCCTTCTAGCGTAATAGTCTGCCACGACCTCAGCATTGAAGGGAATCTTGGCATATACGACTGAGTGGATTCTGAGAGCGTATGCATGCTCAAGCTATTAACTGAGGCCATAATAAGAATCGTTAAAAACAAAACAGCAATAAACGCTCCCAGCTCTTTACTAAATTTAGCTAATGTAATGCGCATTAAGAATCACCTTTGGATTGTGATAAATAATTTCTCCAGAGGACATACTAATCTAAATATAAGTTATGATCTTAAAATGTTAAATAAGGTATTGGATGGATTAATACTCACCTAAAGCTCTCTATGGTGGTGTTCATGGACGAAAGAAAAATACGTGTACTAATAGCTAAACCGGGCCTTGATGGTCATGATCGTGGTGCAAAAGTTGTTGCGAGGGCCTTAAGAGATGCGGGAATGGAAGTAATATACACGGGCCTTAGACAATCTCCAGAGCAAATTGTTGAGACTGCAATCCAAGAGGATGTGGACATTATAGGGCTCAGTATTCTCTCTGGAGCTCATATGATTTTGGTTCCAAAAATTTTAAACATCATGAAAGAGCGTGGACTTAACATTCCCGTTTTTGTAGGGGGGATTATTCCCCCAGACGATGCCGAAAAGCTTAAAGAAATAGGCGTTTATGAGGTCTTTGGTCCAGGTTCCCCGCTCTCACGGATTGTAGAAAGTGTAAGAAAGGCCGTAGAGGAGACTAAGAAATGAAAAATAATATCGACGAGCTGGTAAGGCTCGTCATTCAGGGCAATAAAAAGGCCATAGCCAGGGCAATAACAATTGTCGAGTCGTTTAGCGACGAATCCTTAGAAATACTAGAAAAACTAGAAAACTACACGGGTAGAGCTCATATAATAGGAGTTACGGGGCCTCCTGGCGTAGGAAAAAGCACGCTTATTGACAGAGTTATAAGAGAATACAGGAGGATGGGTAAGAAGGTTGCTGTAATTGCTGTGGATCCTACAAGCCCTTACACTGGAGGGGCTCTCCTAGGCGATAGAATAAGAATGCAGAGGCATGCTACAGACGAGGGCGTGTTTATTCGAAGCCTTGCAACTAGAGGAAGTATCGGAGCTCTTTCTAGGGCCACGATCCAAGTTGCAAAAGTTTTGGAAGCTGCAGGATATGATCTCATAATTATTGAGACCGTGGGTGCGGGACAGGCAGATATGGATATTATTGGGAGTGCTCATACAATCATTCTCGTTCTTATGCCTACTTTAGGAGATGACATTCAAGTATTAAAAGCAGGCATCCTAGAAATAGCGGACATTATAGTCATCAATAAATCCGACCTCCCCGAGGCCGAAACATATAGGAACATGCTTGAAATAGCATTAAGCGAGGATCTTGACCATAAGAAAATAGTTATGACTGCAGCAATGATCGGAAAGGGTATAGAGGATCTCATTAAGACAATAGAAGATCACAAGAAAATGCTTTACGAAACAGGTGAAATAGAAAAAAGAAAACGTGAAATGCTACTGCGGGAAATTGCCGGAATTATAGAAGTAACCATCGTCAGAGCGTTAATGAAGAAAATTGAGGAAGATATCATAGAAAAAGCACCATCAGGCCTTTATGAAACCATAAAAGAGGAAATAAAGAAAATTAAAAAAATACTAGAAGAATAGCAAAACTAAATAATTATTGGAGGCTTGTATTCTCCAAAGACGTCTCTTAGGACGTCACTAATCTCTCCAAGCGTGGCATACGCTTTAACAGCCTCTAGTATCGAGTACATAAGGTTTACTTCCTTGTCTCCTTCAACAATCTTCTTTGCCTCTCTCTCCAAGTTCTTTAGCATCGTCTCTACTCTTGCAGGATCTCTGTTCTTCTTAATTTCTTTTAACCTTTGCTTTTGCTTCTCTTCTACGCTTGGATCTACCTTTAGCAACTCTATCTCTATAGGTTCCTCGATAACAAACTCGTTTACTCCAACAATAATTCTCTTCTTCTGTTCCACTTCTAATTGATACTTATACGCAGAGTCTGCTATCTCTTTTTGTATATATCCGCGTTCTATTGCGGCCATAGCACCGCCCATGTCCTCTATCTTGTAAATGTACTCCATAACCTTCTCTTCTATTTCTGAGGTTAGCCACTCTATATA
>CBEVQP010000028.1:0-12280 GCA_965552035.1 uncultured Thermoplasmata archaeon
AAAGAAAAATATCTTAGCTTATATTGGTAGGGCTGCTATATATTGCCTGTTTTATTCCGTGGGTCCCTTACGGCCAATATGAGCCTATGATTTTCGGAATATTCCCTATAGTGTTCGCAATATATCTTACGATTTTTGTTCTTGCGTTTATAGCAATAGTTGCCTACGTTTACCTGGAATTCTTTAGAGAAGAGGTGAGCTACGAATGAACTTAGCTTACATAAGCCTAGCCAGTATTATAGTTTACTGTATTCTTGTTCTTATATTAGGAATTTACGCTAGAAAGCAAATGAAATCTTTGAGCTTGGAAGAGTATTTTGTGGCAGTCGTACATTGGTCTTGGAAGTTGGACTAAGTTAGACGCCTCAGTAAATGCCCTAGAAAAGCTTTTTAAAGAAGGGGACTTTATAGCAAAGTCCGCAATTAAGGGAGCGTATACTCTCGGGAGAAGGATTGCACAGTTGGCAATAATAATACGCAATGGTCTTGAAAACAGCAGAGAGATTCTTAAAGAAGATTCTTCTTTCGAATTTGTTTTAAATAAAATATCAAGTAATACCGACGGAGAGGTGTTATCTAATGACTAAAGAAGGGTTTTTCTGGAAAAATGCTTGTTGTTGATTTAGCAAAGGAAAAATACTATGTCAAAGAGATAAAAAGCAGCGAGTATAAGCTATTAGACTACCCAACATTGGCAGCATTCAACTTAACTTCGTTCGTGGATGAAGTTGTCCCACAGATAGACGCTCTAGGTAGGGTATTCACGTACTCCGTGTACTATGTTCCAGAGACCGCAGGAGTAATTCACGATGTCTGGAGCGGAACGGACCGCATGGGCGATGGAGAGTTCCCAGATCTCTATAACTTCTCGGAGAACATACTATCAGAAAACAGATGGGATTCTGACTATGATCCTAGGCCTATAGCACAGAACTTGATTAACGCACTAGAGGATACTATAATAGCATACTGGCACGGTCCTGGACATCCGGGAGCGCATGGTCTAAGCATATACATACCTCCAAGCACGGATGATTACTTGACGGAAAGATATTGGTACTTCGAGCAAACACTACTCCCGGTTTACACGTGGTGGGGATTGTTCCTTGATTACTACTTCTGGAGATTGCAGCCACCAACGGAGGAGCTAAGTATAGTGCCCGCAACACCCGCATTCGTGAATAAGGATAAAGAAGGCTATGCCTTCGTAGGAATACGCTATGGAGGCACGATGATAGACCCTGATTACATCAGCGTAACCCTCGTGTATCCAAATGGATCCCAAGAGCCTCTAGAAGTCGTTAAGGCATCCGATACTCTCCCCGGAGTTTACGTTGTCAAAATACCTGCGATATCAGAAGATACTACGGTATGCTGCTCATAGAGGTCTCATATTGGTTCTTGGACAGCACCACATCTGCTGCTGTGAAGGTTACGGAGATTAGTTCGGAAATATCAAACATGGGATTGTACCTTGGCTCGATTACAAAGAGCTTAGAAAAGATGAGCGATGAGACATACAAGATCTTTGGAAGCCTTTTGGCAATACAAACGGCCGTTGGAACAATACTTACTACGTTGGATAGCCTGCACGCGCAGATAGAGAAGATATCCGATAACATTGTATATATAAAGACGGATATTGGAACCATTAAGACTACGTTAGACAGCCTCAATACGGAGATTACGAATGTTGGCAACAATGTCGTGGAGATAAAGACATCACTAGGAACGATAAAAGGCACTATTGAGAGCATAGACGGAAACGTGGTCACGATAAAGACGGATCTAGGGACTGTAAAGACTACGGTAGACAACATAAAGGGTACTGTGAGTGACATAAAGGGCGAGACCGGAACGATAGCAAGCGATGTATCAGAGATAAAGGAGAGCGTAAGCGACGTTTCTGAGAACGTGTCTTCAATACTTGACGCAACGGTGTGGTATTACATTATCGCAGTACTTCTCATAATCTCGATAATATTGCAGATCGTAATATTAGTCCGCAAGAAATAATCTCGCTTTCTTTTTTCAATTTTTATTTTTTAATAACAAAAGTTGTTAATTATTGATTCTCCTCTTCAAATCAAATCTTATTGGCCAGTTTTGACCTGTTAACCAATGAAAAAATGCAAAAAAGAATGTTGGAGATTACTCCTTTAGAAATTCTTTTGGTATTTTGTATGCCATTGTAGCGTACATTAATGCTGGTCCTCCGCCCATTAGCACGGATTTCTCCCTACGGGGAGATTTGTACAACATAAATCCACCTACGCATTTAATTATTGACTTACCCAAAATATGATTTTGAATACTGCTATGATGATGAATTAATAGGAAGTAAGAATCCACTCTGCTGTCGTAGTGCCTCTGATAGTGTCGTTAAGGAGTCTCGCTGCTTTTGACTCATTCACTTCGAGATCCTTGAGGAGGGGGGCAAATCGACGCTTCTAAGAGAATTTATCAACATTTTATTAGGTATTTGAAAATTGTTTTGTTTTTCGTCAAATTTTATGATTCAAAAATCTTATAATCCTGTAAGCACAATAATGTACATTGGCACGTATTGACATGTCAAGCATGGACTTGTTTTGAGATGGTGGTCTATGTTTGGGTATATGGGAAAAATATTGAGAATAAACCTCACAGCGGGAGAAATAAAAGTAGAAGAACTGAAGGAAGAAGATGCAAAGAACTTTATTGGTGGTAGAGGTCTTGCATCAAAATTCCTTCTAGAAGAAATAGACCCAAAAGTTGATCCATTGAGTCCAGAGAACAAGTTAATTTTCGCTACTGGGCCTCTGACCGGGACGACAGCCCCAACAGGCGGCAGATACATGGTAGTCACAAAGTCTCCGCTAACAGGCTTTATAGCTTCAAGCAACTCAGGCGGCTTCTTTGGGCCCGAACTTAAGTCCGCAGGTTATGATATGCTCATTATCGAGGGGAAAGCAGATCATCCGGTGTACATAAGCATAAAAGACGAAGACGTAGAAATTAAGGATGCTTCTCACCTATGGGGTAAGAGAGTTGGAGAAACTACTGACAAGCTTCTTGAAGAATTTGGTGACAAAAAGGCAAGAGTTGCCTGTATAGGCCCTGCAGGAGAGAAATTAGTTAAATTTGCCAACATAATGAACGACAAGCACAGGGCAGCAGGGAGAAGCGGAGTGGGGGCAGTAATGGGAAGCAAGAATCTAAAAGCCGTTGTGGCCAGGGGAACCAAGAAAGTAGAAGTTGCCGATGAAGAGAAGTTCATGAGCGTGGTTAAGGAGAAGATAAAGAAGATAAAGGAGAACTCAATTACTGGGGGAGGACTTCCACAATATGGAACCGCAGTTTTGGTAAACATAATAAATGAGAACGGTCTCTATCCAACTCGCAACTTCCAGACCGGAGTATTCAAGTACGCTTATGAACAGAGCGGTGAGGCTTTGGCCTCAAAGTACTTGGTGAGAAACCATGCATGTTTCGCATGTCCAATAGGCTGTGGAAGGGTCTCATATCACCCAGCCGTAGGAGTTACCGAAGGGCCTGAATATGAAAGCATATGGGCGCTCGGTGCAACGTGTGGCATAAATGATTTGGCAAGTATAATTATTGCAAACCATCTATGTGACGAGTTTGGTCTTGATACAATTTCAACTGGTGCAACAATCGCAGCGGCTATGGAGCTCTATGAGAGAGGAATCATAAAGCAGGAGGAACTTGGAGATGCGCCCCCGTTGAGGTTCGGTAACAGCGAGACACTTCACTACTACATCGAGAAGATCGCAAAGAGGGAAGGCTTTGGTGACAAGCTCGCTGAAGGAAGCTATCGCTTAGCTGAGAGCTATGGACACCCTGAGTATTCAATGAGTGTTAAGAAGCAGGAGCTTCCGGCATATGATCCTAGAGGTGCTGAAGGGCACGGTGTTAATTATGCTACATCTAACAGAGGAGGATGTCATGTTAGAGGTTACATGATCAGCCCAGAGATCCTTGGTGTTCCAGTAAAACTCGATCCACACGATGTGAGTGAAGAGAAGGCCAAATGGGTTAAAATATTCCAGGACTTAACCGCAGTCATAGACTCCTCTGGATTGTGTCTCTTCACAAGCTTTGCACTCGGAGCGGATGACTACGCAGAAATGTTAAACGCAGCAACGGGCTTTGAGTTTACAACAGAAGAATGGCTTAAGGCAGGAGAAAGAGTATGGAACCTTGAGAGAATCTTCAACCTCAAAGCCGGTTTAATCCCAGAAAAGGACGACACCCTACCCAAGAGGTTCTTGGAAGAGCCAATGCCGGAGGGACCAAACAAAGGATACGTTGTAAAACTCCATGAAATCCTTCCAAAGTACTACAAGCTTAGGGGCTGGGACGAGAAAGGATATCCAACCAAGGAGAAGCTTAAGGAGCTCAGCTTGGACAAGTATTATTAACCTTTCTTTTACTATTTTTTGGGTGGGTAAAATGGTCAGGGTAAGATTTTTTTGCTACACTGAGGAACATCGTTAGAAAGAGGGAGCTGGAACTCCAGGTCAGCACTGTTGAGGAGCTATTGGAAAAAGTATACAGCGAGTATCCTGGGATAAAGAAAGAGCTTGAAAAGGGCTTTATTATCCTAGTTAATGGAAAGAACATTGAACACCTGGAGAAGCTCAATACCAAGCTCAAAGACGAAGACTTGGTAAGCATATTTCCCCCAGTTGGAGGCGGTTGAGTGCACGAGTTCCATTGGGACAACGCCAAGATCCTTATACCTAAAGCCCTGGATATGAAGTATCTCTATGTCGAAATAACGAGTCACTGTAACTTGAAATGCAAGATGTGTTTTAAGCAGTACTGGGAGGATAAGGAGGGAGATATGGATTATAACCTTTTCTTGGAAATTTTAGATGATGCAGAAGAGTTTCCCGACTTGAAAATGATATACTTTGGTGGTATCGGCGAACCTCTTGTGCATCCTCGTTTTATGGATATGGTAAAAGAAGTAAAAAAGAGGGGATATGCGGTAGGTATTTCAACAAACGGCTTTCTTCTTACCGAGGAACTAATTGAAGAACTCGTGAGGCTTAGAGTTGATTTGATATATATTTCGCTAGATGCCATTCCAACGCAGCCAACGAGAGTGGGGCACGTAATGCCCAGCGTTGTAGTTGAACGGCTCAAAAAGTTTGCCGAAGTAAAGAGAAGGAAGGATACGGAGATCCCACACGTGGGCGTTGAAGTAGTTTTGACAAAAGAGAACTACACTCAAATGGCAGAGCTTGTGAAGTATCTTTCTAAGTTTAACATAGACGCCCTGCTTTTCTCGAACCTAATGCCAATTACACCGGAGCATGCCGAGATGATAATCTACGACGGAAGCATTGATATAAGCAAGGCACTCTCTAAGCTTTATCCCCAAATATACCGTGGATTTCTTGTTAAAATACCGGAATTCAAACTTAGAAGCGAAAGACATTGTGATTTTGTTGAGAACAACGCTGCAGTGGTTAGGTGGGACGGTGAAGTTGTTCCCTGCTATCGGTTCCTTCACACATATCCAGAATACATCTTTGGACGGCATAAAAAAGTTGAGGCGTATTCCTTCGGCAATGTAAAAGAAAAATCGTTGAAAGAAATATGGACTGATAGGAAATACGTGTGGTTTAGATTTAGGGTTAGAAACTTCCTTTATCCTTCCTGTACCGATTGTCCAGTTGTTGATGCCTGTGATTATGCTAAAGGTTCAAACATGGACTGCTGGGGAAACGTACCAAGTTGCGGGGATTGTTTATGGGCAAGAAGGATAGTTCTATGTCCAATACCTAGAGAAGAACACGGGAAGTTCTGGTAGACTTTTATTTAGTTTTAGTTTTACAAATTTTCGAAAGTATGTTCACTAATAGCACTCTTCTCTAATTTTATTTCTTAACTTTACAAATATATTGGAAACGGGGTGAACTGCCCGTCTTTGCGGATGGGTCCGCAAGAAGTGATCTTCTTTTCCTACTTTTTCAATTTTTTATTTTGTTATGTTATTTTGTTAGATGATAACAAATTTCTTAATTATTTGACCATATTCTTTAAATTACACAAGGATACTCTAAATCCCAATGATTTTAAAGAATTTCATCGCAACCTCAAACACAAATATTACCTAGGACGAAGTTATAAAATTAAATGAATAAATAAAATGACATAAAAAATAAAAAAATAATTTGAGAGATATAGAAAAGCGATAATACGAGAATCCATATTTACATACAAACATAATGTTTAAGAATGGGGGTGGAGGGGATGAAGTATTTTCCTCTTGTCCCTATAGTCTTAGTCCTCCTTTTAGTAATTTCTCCAATCGTTAGCTCAATGAGTGTTGGAAACAAAAACATCTTAGATATCTTGAACAACTCTTATGATATTGATAACGCCCTTAAGGTGGTTGCAAACGCCTTGGGAATAGATATTAACACTCCAGAGGACTACTATAATGTGTTCCTCAGTGGTCGAGCCCTTAGGATTAAAACATCAGAATTTCCTTTCCTTAAAGGTCTTAATCCAAGAAATATTGCGTTTGGGGCGTTCGATAAGTATTCTGGATGGGTCTTACTCCCTACAAGAATATATGACAGAACTTTTGAGGATAATGATTCTAAAACGTTTGTGATTCCTGAGAAAATAAACGAGAGGACAATTATCGAAATAAAATTGCCAACAAATGTTCCCATTAAAGTAAATGTTTCTAGAAATCCTCCCGGATTTGCAAGGGGAGCCTCGTGGTATAGAGAGCTCATGCTCACTGATCGAGAGCATGGCCTTACTATAGGATATTTATACGTGTTCTATGACAATCCTAACGGTCCCATGGGCTGGAGAGTAAGGGATTACCTCATAGATTATACCATTGACTACAAGAACGTACATGAAACGTTCGAGGCAATTTTTCCTCCAAGGATAATAAGGCTACTAGAAGTAAGAAACTATGATCTAACAATTGTCAGAAAAGTCTATGAAAGAGCTATTAGCGAACCCATAGTTGCTAACGTAGACGTATCGGTTAAACCTCTCGGCTCTTGGGGACCAGTTCCAGATGGCGGTGGAGGTGGGGACACTGAGGGATACGTGTTTAACATGGTAGAGTTCAGGATTCAACCAACAAAGGAAATGCTCGAAAAAGACGTGGAAATATCTAAGAGTAAGAATTGTTATGAATTCGACTTGTATATAACAGATCCTGAAGAAGATATTGGTCCTTTTTGGTGGAATAAAATATTGCTAAGCATTACCGCATACAAGATCTCAGGGGACGATGAATATCCTACTATGCTCGTTTACATGGGAGATTCAACAAGTCCATTAGCTGAATACGTGCTCTCGCCAGAGCTTCCCAACATAGTTCTGGCAGAGCACATAGATCCCTATGGCAGTACTTCCGAGAAAATTCACGTCAAGATTGTGTTTAACAATATTGAAAACAGCGTTTGGGGACTTAGAATAATCCCTACAGTCTATGCGTATTGGCCCTATCTTGAGAATCCCCCGTTAAAGCGCATGGATGACTTTAAAATCAGTTCGAGTACGCTTCACCTCGTAGTTGATAGCGAAGGGAGTTATCAGGCGTTTTATCTTCAACTTCCTTCGGCAATTCTTAACACGGTGGATCCCACAAATACTATAAAACTTAGGGCCACAATCGGAGTCATACCTAACAACATTCCAGAAGGGGCTAGGCTCTCTGTCAGGATGCTCCTCAATGGGATAAGCTCCAACAAGGTAACAATAGAGCATTCCGACTCCACGAATGTACAAGAATACTCACTAGAGCTATCCCTCACGGAATCCACACTTCTAAGGCTTGCATCTAAAGAAGAGCCTGTAGAAATAGGATTTGAAGTAACTCCTTTGGAGCTCCCAGAGGGTCTTGACATCTTTATTCTGGACCTCACGCTGGAGTTTGAGACTTCGCTGTACCTCACTGAGAGGCCACAGGTCTTGTCCCAAAATCTTTACCCTCAGGGCTATATACTTTATACAGGGATCTTCCGCGATTATAGTGAGATGTTCTATGCAAGCGATATAAATCCAATAATAGGCAGGAGCGTGTACTTGCTGATGACGCATATAGGACCTGATCCAAGCTACACAAATACTATAATGCAGACAACTATATCGCGTCTAAAAGCTGTGACCAAGTTTTCCTACTGTGATACAATTTATAGGACTGTAGTCTCTGTCTTTGGGCCTGACATCGCGTTTGGTGGGGACGCAAAGTTACAGTTTGTTGGGTTAAAAAGAATAAAGCTGAACATAAGGTTTCCAAGAGAAAGCACTATTAACGATGTGATCGTTCACGCTATAAAGCAAGGGGACTTAGAGGAAGATATCTCCAAGGTTCTTTATCGTGTCTCATCAGCGCTCTCGTCGATGAGCTTTCTACTGTCCTTCTTTAATCCCTCACTTGGAGCCTTAACAGATGTTGCAAGCTGGAGCTCTAGGCTTGTGGCTGAGGGAGTTTTAGATCAGTATTCGTACCAGGTAGATCCAGAGG
This sequence comes from uncultured Thermoplasmata archaeon, assembly GCA_965552035.1. Lineage (GTDB taxonomy): Archaea > Thermoplasmatota > B47-G6 > B47-G6 > B47-G6 > B47-G6. The sequence goes on from CBEVQP010000028.1 coordinate 8,516, forward strand.
ATAAAATTGTGACCGTGGAGTGGTCATCGTGGGATCCAGAGCAAATAACGATCGAGGTCAAAGTTGAGACGTCCGAGGATCTCATAAGCGATGGCAGCTACTACGTTTATGTCTTAGGAACTGCTGAGACCCCTTATGGAAGCATTCCGATAGATTACAAGGGCGTCTTCTATAAGATCTCGGGAGGATGATTTAGCCAGGGAGATCCTTGAGGCGTGTCATATGAGGTGGCTCCTGGACTTGCTCTACACTATTTATTTTTTGAGTGCTGTGACTATAAGCGCCAAGGCTCTTGAAAGGGCGTTCTGGATCTCAATGATCATTCTTCACGTTCTCGGATATCCCCTAATGGCAATGGTTGACGTCTCCTATTTTATGCTGCACGCGAAGTCTAGGGCTTCTGGATACGTTAGCTTGAGAAAGCTCATCAGGAGGTTCATGGGAAACGCGAAGTACTACGGGTTGAACTACTTACTTCTCCTGTTCTTCGCCTATTATCTAGTCTCCTTATTAGTGCTGCTTGTAGGATACTACGGTGAGGTATACTCCCTTGTTTACTATGCCTATCCCCTGATGACTCTGTATCTCCTACCGTTCCTTCTCAGGATTTACATCTTTCCATCGATGGCGTATAAGGCTGCTCTTGACGTTCCAAGCCTAAAAAGAGGTGAAAAAATAAGAGTGATTCTGCTCATGGGGCTCCCTATAAGCTTGATAGGAGTGGTATATGATATAGGCCTTCAATATGTCCTAACGCATTATCCTAACAGCGTCTTACTGAGGATATTTTATGATCTCTACCGTGCACTTCCAATAACAATACTTGCAGCATACTACTTCGACTGGATGGTCTTAAGATCATCAAAATGAAAAGTAAACAAAGACTATATGATGAGTGACTACATAGTTGCGAGAAAGCCACTATATCGATAAAATAAAAATATATCGCTGATGTATTATGGCAAAATCACCTTGAAGGGTTTATTCCTTGTCATAGGAGATTTTAGCCCATAATAAAATAATTACGTTTATTATAATTGGAATTATAATAAAAGCACCAAATTATGCTATCCTTTAGTAACAATATTCCTCGCTACCTTTATTATGTCCTCTCCATTCATAGCCACGTCAACGGCCTCTTTCCCTTCGTATTTTTCCCCTATAGATACTACTCCGATTTTCCTTATTCCCAATTTTTCTGCCATATTCCTCAACCTTTTTATCTCTTCGTCCTTTACACTTCCCAAAGAAATTTCAAACGCAATTATGGGCCTATTCCTTTTTAGAAGAACGACGTCTATGTCGCCTTCTGGCAATATGGAATATGACATCATAGCATTATAGTACTCCGCAAGCAGCTCTCCTATGGAAAACTGAAATTCCATCCCGAGGGGGCAGTATAAAATGCTTTTATCGCTCAGTTGCCCTATTCCCTCAGATATTCCAAGCTTTTGATCAGCGTATAACGCAATCGATACTATTGGTGATGATATTTTGTAGTAAAACCTCTTGCGGGATTTCCATAAAGGTATTTTCGTTATTATTCCTATTTTATTTAATACATCTAATACCCCGGTAATAGACTCTCTTCCGCCACTTATTAGGCCTTGGGAGCTTAATATAGATGCTAATTCGCTTAGATCCCATGTTCCTTCAGCAATTAATCTCATGACTGATTCATATGTCCTAGTAAGCCTCCTCTCCTCCTCCGTAAAGACCTCTCCTATTAGGGACTGCTACGTCATAACTATCTGCCATATCTTCTTAGAGATCTCATCTATAGGATCGTTCTTAACGTTAAACATCGGTATTATCCATGGATCTCTCAATAATACGCTCCAAATTAGGATGTCCTTAACGTCTAGTTTATCCTTAAGAAGCTCTGATATGGAAGCTATGACGTCAGCAGTCCTTATAATTTCGAACCTTATCGCTGAAAATAGACCTAAGAGCGGACTTCTCTTCGAGAAGATTTTTTGGAAGAGCTTGAAGCTAGACCCGCTTACTACGAGTCTCCCGTTAGGATGTTCCAAAGCTATTATCTCCATATATTCTGAATTAATCCTCTGGAACTCGTCTATCACTACCGTTTTATTTTCCCTTAAAAGCTCTGTTATTCTTTTAATAGCATTCTCTTGGGACGTGATTTTCCTATCGCTACCCTCTTCTAATATAACGTTCCCAGACCTCGTAATCGTACAATATAGATCCCAAGGTATTGAGCGCCTTATCGTAAACGTTTTTCCCACTTTTCTCCTCCCATATACTAAGACCCAGCCCTTTTCCTCTGTAAGGATTTTTTCTTCGCACCTTTTGATTATCATTATAATATCACCATAGTAATATTATTGCCTTAATATTATAGTAGTGATATTATATAAACCTTAATTCATAGATGTACATAGAGGGTCTCCTTTATCATTCAAATGCATATTAGTTTTCTTGAGGTATCGTGGCAGAATAAACGGTGATCTCATGATCCTTGCCTATGCCTTTGCTTTATATCTCAAGCTCGCAGAAAAGCTTGGAATCACTAGAAGGTATAAAATAAACGATATAGATATTGTAGTCCTCCCAGGAGTCTTCGATCCAGTAATATCTAGGTCGACGATTGCCCTTATGAGAAGCCTAAACATAAAAGGGTGTAGAGTCCTCGAAATAGGCTGCGGTACAGGTCTTTTATCAATATTCCTTAATAGACTTGGGAACTATGTCGTAGCAACTGAAATAGACAAAAAAGCGGCGAAATGCGCTATTATGAATATTAGGAGGAATAAAGCACATGTGGACGTAGTACTTACGGATTTTGCGAGAGGCCTTAAGGGACCTTTTGACGCTATAGTATGTAATCCCCCTTATTTTAAAGGTCCAGAAAAACTATCGAGGGCGATATTCTCGAAGAGCTCTCCTTATAAAAGGCTGATAGAAGAGGCAAAGAGGTTAAAGGCAAAAAAGGTCTATACCGTAGTCTCAACGAGGTCGCAGTACTTTGAAGACGTTATGAAACTCTCTCCAAGAATATTGGAGAAAGTTAAACTGCCCATGGAAGAAATATACGTTCTCGAGATTGACCTTAAAGGCCTATAAGCGATATAAGGCTAATTAAGGAGTTAGGGCACATATTTTAGAATACTTGGAAAAGGATTCTTATCGCGGTTATTATAGCGATAATTACGAAGACTATTTTGAGCCTCTCTGACCCTAGGCTTATCGCTGTCTTTGCGCCCAACCACGATCCTACCATAATGGGTGGCGTTATTAGAGCGGCGATCTTATAATCTATGCTTCCCTGATAGGCGTAATTTGCGAAAGCAATAAGGTTATTGAAGAATATGAGGGCCTTCGCGGTCCCGTTCGCCTTTAGCATGTCTAAGGAGAAAAAGAGGTATAGGATCGTTATAATCATAAGCGTGGAGGCGATGCCTAATATTCCTATATAAAATCCCGCCCCGAGGCCGAGTAGGGCTTGTAAAATCTTGCTATGAAATATTGGCTCTCTTTGCTTCCTCCCTCCACGTATTACGAAGTAAACTCCGATAAGCAATAATATCGTGACTACTATGCGCGCAGTCTCTTCAGGAATGCTCAATAGGAATGTACTTCCCAGGAAGGATCCTATTATCGAGGAGATTATAAGTACTGGCGCGAGCTTTATGTCCACGGCCTTTTCTTTAAAGTATGTCAATGAAGATACTAAAGTAAGGGCAGTTATTACGAGCTTTAGCGTTCCTATGGCTATCGTGGTTGGAATATTTAATAGGGTAA